>JADFLN010000017.1 GCA_022564385.1 Nitrososphaerota archaeon
AAGTACTCAAGCAGAATTTATAAAAAATTTTGGCTCTTTGATGACAAATCAGACCAGTCAAACATTTAATCCCTTAGACACCCTAAGAGAAGTTTCTGATACTACTAGACAAACTCAATCAAATATAATGCAAAGTATGTCATCAATGCAAAGTAAAAGTATGGATGCCATGTTTAACATCGGTCAGATGCTCCCTTCCTTCTTGAATTGGGGTGCTTACAAAACTACCATTAGTAGTAATGGAAGAATCTCAATCCCTGAAGCTGAACGTAATGCACTTGGCTTGGGAGACGGTGACTTGATTCAAGTCATTATCATGCCAATAGCAAAAAAATCAAAGAAACCGGAGGTGAAACAATGAGTACCGAAACAACAACAACAAGAAACACAAAAGATGTATTTTCTGTATATCAACAAAACGTAGACAAACTCTTCAATGGTATTAAACAATCAGTACCACACTATCATCAGTCAATTACTAATGTACAACAAGAATATCTACAAGCATATGAAAATATAGTAGATTCAACTATCACATTACAGAGAGAATATGCAAAGAAAGCCGGTATTGCAACTACCCTTCCTGAAGCAACACTAAAAGTAATTCATGATACAACAGAAGAATTTATCAAAGCAACTTCAATACAAAATCAAGTAGCAATTGCAACTATAGATGCAACACAACAAAATATTAAAACATTCAACGATAATGCAAAGTCATTCGCTGACCTAAACCGAAACATTCTACAATCTTGGATTTCTGTATTTACCACAAAGAATAATTAGTGGCAATTTTTTCTTTTTTATTTTTTTTTAAATTTATTTTATGATCTTTTAGCTAACCATTTTCCCATCTCGGGCAATACTGTTTTTTGTGATAATGAACTTGCAATCATTCCAACATGACCCGTTGGGTACATTCTCAATGTTTTATCTTTACTACCTACTGCATAATGAAGTGGCATACTACATTCCGGTGACACTAAATGATCACCTACTGCAACCTGTGTAAAAAGCGGCATATCAATTTTTTTCAAATCTATATGTTTTCCTCCTACATACATCTTGTTTTGGATTAACAAGTTATCTTGGTAGATGTCTTTAATCCACTGTCTGAACAGCGCTCCTGGAATGGGAGGCGTATCTGCTAACCATTTTTCTACTCTAAGAAAACTATCGACATATTTTTTATTGTCTATATTTTTGAAAAATTTGACATATTTTTCAATTCCTTGCTCAAATGGTTTGAGAACTGAAAAACAATAATACATGAATTCAGGAGGCATGTTTCCTACGATTTCTACCATTTTGTCTACATCCATATGTTTTGCAAGATTGCTAATCACTGTAGTATCACGCCATCCATCAATGACGGGAGCTGTTGCTACATAATTTTTTACACTTTCTGGATGTAATGTGATATATGCAGTTGCTATTGTTCCACCCGTACAATATCCTTGCAATGAAATTTTTTCAACAGATGATTCATTTTTGATATATTCTACATAAGAGTCTAAATACCCATTTACATAATCATCAAAATCCAGATATTTATCAATATTAGTTGGTGTTCCCCAGTCCAGCATGTATATATCAAATCCTTGTTGTAAAAGATTTCTTACCCAACTTTTTTCTGGATGTATATCTAGTATGTGATATCGATTAATTAATGCATATATAATTAACAATGGTGTTTTATGTTGTTTTTCTGTAAGAGATTTGTAGTGTAGCAGTCTTGTTTTATCTATCTCCTGTACAACGTCATGTGGTGTCACTTCTAAACTAATTTCATCAGGTGCTGCAACTAAATTTGGAGCTTCAATAACATTTTTACTGAATTTTAAAATCTCTTCAATTATTTTTGGATCTACTCTTAATTGATTATCCATTTTTCTTCATTTCCTTTTTCTTTAATTCTAACTCTAGTTTCCCAACTCTTTTTTTAAGAGAATGCATTTCTTTATAAATTTCATCAATTTCTTCTTTGCTTGGGAGATTAACTGATTGTAATATTACATTAGTAATGTTGTTCCAATGCTTAGTTAACTCAAGCTCTTTAGAAATTAGCCCCCCATAATTTTCTCCAAATTTATTCGAATCAAATAATTCTGTAAAATCATTATCAAAAATATCTATCCAAATTCTCTTGCATGCCTCTATCTGTTCAACATCTTGAGGAACATCTGGAATCTTTAGATTAACTTTCTTTTGAGCATCTGTCCACGTTTCTGAAAGCTGCTTGTAATATTCTGTAACATGTTGATTAAATTCAAATAAAACTTCGTTAATATCAATTAATTCTGTAGTGATTTTCTTTGAATTTGTTGCAAATGATCTCATTGGCCCCATTGATGTTAGTGCTTGCGGCTTGCTTGTCATCAAATGTATGATGTCTGTCCAAAAAAGCGACAAATGCTTGTAATATTCTTTAATATCTTTAGGAGATTCTGATTGCACAAATAACTATTAACACAGATCGCAATAAATAGATGATTGTTTAACTAGATAAATGGACAATGTTGAGGAACTAGAAAAAATCTGTCAGACAATCAACAAATTGAATTCTAATATGCGTTCAGCAAGAATCATCAATAGTCGAGGTCATCAAGTATCTGGTGGGATGAAGGGTGGATTACACTCACTTGAAGATCAAAAACATGATGAAATGATGTTCATGGAACTTGCATTACGTGTGAGGATGAGACATGAATTTGATAAGGAATTTGGTGAAGTTCACTTTTCTATGTCATATAGAGATAAGGTAATTGTAATGAGTTTTCCATTACTTAATGATGACGTATTGTTGGTGTCTTGTGAAAAAGAGACTGATTTTGGCAATATTTCCTTCAAAATTCTTAAAATAATTGAACCTCTTAAAAAAACCCCAACAAAAACATTCTAAACGTTAAGCATTTTTCTTAATCCTGCACATCTGTTTCTTATCGTTACTTCCGTGACTCCAGATGCAATTGATATTTGCTTTTGTGATTTTGTCTCCCCTGTACTGATACATGCAAGATATAGTGCTGCAGCAGCTATTCCCATTGGATCCTTTCCTGCAGTAAGACCTGTTCTCTTTGCTTCATCTAAAATTGTAATTGCTTTACGTTTAGTCTTTTCCCCTAGTTCTGCAATACTTGCAATTCTTGAAACTCCTTTTACAGGATCAACAACTGGCATTTTTAATTCTAATTCTCTGTAAATTAACCTATAACATCTAGCAACATCTTTTCTTTTAATGTTTATTCCATTAGCTATATCATTTAATGTTCTTGGGGTTTCTGTATTTCTACAAGAAGCATAAAGACATGCTGCAACAAGTCCCTGGATTGAACGACCCCTAACTAATTTTTTCTCCATTGCTTTTCTGTAAATGTAAGCAGCTTTTTCTATTACTGCACTCGTTAATGCAAGTTTATCTTTTAACTTATCCATTTCATTAAGAGCTTGTCTAAGATTTCTATCTGCAGATGAATGTGCTTGTGATCTGCTATCCCATGTTCTTAATCTTTCAATAGAACTCTTTACACTTGCAGATAGTGGTTTTCCTGTAGCATCTTTGTTAGCTGCACCAATTACCGTTGATAATCCCATGTCATGCATAGCTAGTGAAGTTCCAGCACCAACTCTGGTTCTATTACTATCATCATTTGCAAAAGATCTCCACTCTGCTCCTGTGTCTGCAATTTTGTCTGTCATTACCAATCCGCATTTTCCACAAAATAACTCTCCAGTATTTTGGTCTGTGAGTATTTTCTTATTCCCACAAGATGGGCATTTGGGTCCAGCAACTATTGTGTTTTTAAGCATAATCATGAAAAATTATTAGATCAGTCTATTATCAGTTCTACATAATTTCTGCAGGTTAATTGTGTGTAGGTTAAGCTAATGTCCCCATTTTTTATAACATGATCCTTTTTTTCAAATTTAACTTAGGAGACAATACGCATACGATGGAGTATATGATGTATACATAATGTTGCTTTGATCTGTTACATGTTGCAAACCAATAGAGTGACCTAATTCATGTGTCATAATTGTTTCAACACTCTTAACATCATATAATTGAAAACTTCCATCACAATTGTAATCCCCTAATGTCACTTCTACAATTCCTTTTCCAAGATGTGCATGTCCAAGAACCCCCTCCCCAATATTTCGAACTATCCATGTTATCCAAACATTTGCTTCATATTTCAGATTTGTAATTTCAAATTTCACTTTAACTTTTTGATTATCAGTATCCAATTCTTGTTCTTCCCAAAACACAAAAGAATTTTTTAATGTACTGACATGATCCAATGAAAGTCCTGTTGGTTGTTCATTGATGAATACTTTGTATTGAATAATTGCAATTTCATCTATTATTTGATATGTTGTGTTGGTAATGTTTTTTGATGCCTTTTTGGCTTGTTCTTCAAATTTCTTTTTATTCTAATCTCTTAGGAATTTTTTAATAACATCTTGACTAGGATTTGGATATTCAATGTATCGCTTCTCTTTTGAAATATTATTTGAAATATCTCTAACATATTTTCCAAACAAGTAAAACTCATGATCTAATTCTTCTTGTGATTGAATTGTATCTTGAAGATTTATTGTAATTAATCCATTTTCAATCATATATTGAATACCTGAAACAAAAGATTTGTCATCAATTTGATCATCAGCCCACCACCCTGCATTGTTTTTTATCCATTCTGGAATTTTATCTTCAGAAATACTTTGTGTTTCTACTGGTGGGATTTGTATTATTTTATTTTCTATTAGGTATAATAAAGCCAAAACAAATTCTGAATCTTTAATATTTCCTTCTGACCACCATTTTGCTATTGGTTTCACCCATTCAGGTATTGTCGTAGGATATACTTTTTCTAATCCATTTGGTTTCTCAGTTGGCGTATACGGATATTTTTTAATTACTTTTTCTACAAATTCTTTATAGTTTTTGATTACAATACTGTTTGGTTTTTCTTTTAATGCCTTATCAAAGTATTTTATAGCTTCTTGATATTCTCCTAAATATCCAAATCCAACTCCCATACCTGTTAACGAAATAACATCATTTGATCTGTGTTGCAAAACTTTGAAAAATTGCTTTAGAGATTTACCATGATCTGAAAGATTACTTTGTGCTATTCCTTTCATTTTTAGTGTTGAAATATTATTTGGAGTAATCTCTAAGATATCATCATAAATTGTTATGGCTTGTTTGTATTCCCCATTGACAAAATATTTTTTGGCTTGGTTAAACATTAACTCTGGGTCTTTTTCTGTTTCTGCAAACACAGTCTCTGCAAATACAGTTTCCGTGAGAATTGATGAACTTAACAAAATCATGACTAAAAAACAAGTAATCAGAATTATATTATTTTTCATGTTTTTGATTTTAGATATGGTTATTTCTATTTTATACTAATTTCTGAATCAATTCGCTTTTACTACATATACAATATGTCATAATTAGAAAATCTTTAATTTATTCATAATTATGTATTTTTATAATGACCGAAATTATTGCTGGAGGGATGATCCATGATTTACGTCAAAAAATTCAACAGATTAAATCAGATTTGAATCAATTAGACGAGTCTGTATCTGAAATACCTGAATTGATTACTTCAGCAAATCTATTACGCTCAAATGAGTATCTGTTAAAGGCAAATGACAAGAAAACTGAACTATTGTCTGCCTATGAACAGTATTCTGTGGCTCTGGAGAAATTACTATTATCCGTTTTTGATATACAATATGATCTAAAAGAAATACTCAAAGAGCAATCATCGATAATTTCTTCTCAAAGAAAAAAATTATCAAATGCAAAAACTAAATCAAGAACTACTAAAAAATAATTTATTTTGATAAATGGATAATATCGCCTGCAATTATTCTTTTAATTTTGTCGTTGTTTGATATTATTAATGCACCATCATCATCAATTTTGATTGCTTTTCCTTTTATTTTCCCATCTCTAGTATTGACCTCTACATTTTTTCCAATTGTTGATGATCTTTTTGTCCATTCTGAAATAATTTTCTTTGTTTGTTTTGTATTTAGTAACTCGTAAATTTTTTCAAATTCCACCAAAAATGTTTGAACCAATTGAATTGGCTTGACTTTCTTTTTTTGATCATTAAGAGATACTACTCCATAAAAATTTGATGAACCCTTTAGTGTTTTTTCAATTTGTTTTACATCTACATCAAAATTTATACCAATCCCTAAAACTATATTTTCAATTCTGTTTGATTCTAGTGATGCATCTACGAGTATTCCTGCTACTTTTTTGCCTTTGATAGTCAAGTCATTTGGCCATTTTAATTCTGGTGAAACCTTCAACGTTTTTTCAAATGCATTTGATAATGCTAGTGCCGATGCAATTGGAAATAATGTTGTAATAGAAATATCAAACTTTGGATGTAAAATTATTGAAAGCCAAATACCTCCTTTAGGTGAAATCCATTTTCTTCCTAATCTTCCTTTCCCACCTGTTTGTTTTGCTGCAATTATCACAGCACCATTGTTTGTAGGATCATCTACCATTTTTAATGCCTGATTTTGAGTAGAATCAATAGAATCAAAATAGTATGCCTGTTGCCCGACTACCTTTGTTTTGAGACCTGAAGTAATTTCCCATGGAAATAACTCATCTGAATTTGATGTTAACTTGTAACCTAGTTTCTGTTTTGACTCAACAGTATATCCTAACTCTTGAATTTTTTTGATATGTTTCCACACTGCGACTCTGCTTATCTTCAACACATCACTCAAATCTTGACCAGATAGGTATTCTGTATTGTGAGTTTGCAAAAACGTTAGTACTTTTACCAATCCTGGACTATCAAATGAATTGTACATCAACTATGCTTTATTTTTACTTCAAGTATAAAACACACACTAGGATTCAACATTTGCATCAAATTCACTCTCATCTTCTCCTTCTGGCATATTTTCTGTAGGAATATAATTTGACATTTTTATGCCTATCATTCTAAACATCATACTAAACATTTCAATATTCATTACTCCAAAGAATATCATCATGGGAAAGAATGATTTGATGTCATCCATGTATTGTTTTAATCCCTCTTTATCTTGTGTTTTGTAAAATGTTGACATTTGATTCCACTTTATTTGTAATTCATGAACTTGTTTGTCTACTTCTTTAGAACCTTTTCCAGTGACCGTGATTTCTATTTTCTTTCCTAATAATCCATTTTTTTCCACTACCCGCATAAACATACTGTTTTCTAGATGTTTTAAAATTGAATTCAGTTCTTTAGGTTCAATTTGCGTCATTTTTTGAATTTTCTCAAATTTTTTAATTCCTGCTTGTATTGCTCCTAGTACTATGATGTCTTTTGGCTCTGTATTCATAGCGTATTTTTTTTATTATCCCTAAATATTGTTTGTTTAATTCTAAATATTTGAAAAATTATATTCTATATGTTCAAACGTTCTTTATGGAACAAGATAATTATTCTGATGAACAAATTCGTGATATTCTTTCTCTAAAAAAAGTGGTTGTTATAGGAATGTCTAAAAATTCTCAAAAGGCAGCTCATTTTGTTCCCAAATATCTTTCTGATAATGGATATGACATAATTCCTGTAAATCCCTCATCTGGCGTAATTTTGGGTAAAACATGCTATAATTCTGTCTCAGAAATTAATGGGGAAATTGAAATTGTAGATATATTCAGACCTTCAGACCAAGTTTTACCCTTTGTCCAAGAGGCAATAAAGAAAAAACCAAAAGTTATTTGGTTACAAGAAGGAATTCATAATTCTGAAGCTGAAGAATTAGCAAGAAAAGCAGGAATCAAAGTTATTTTCAATAGATGTATGCTGGCAGAACATCGGAGACTGCTGAGATGACAAATTTTGAAAATTTTTATCATGATCTACTTGTTCTAGCAAAAAAATATGAACTTCAAAACACCCCTCTAAAAATTGAGCAAGATCTTGAAAATAATATTATTAAAATATTTGGTGAAAAAATTACATCTTTAGCAAGAGCACAAAATGGTCTTAATGATGTAACAGAACTTGCATATGCCACAGCTGAACATCATCCTTACTGGAATTTGTTGTATAATTGTTCAGAAATTGCAAGCACTGTTTTAGAAAAATGGAAAGAATCTTTGTCTGTAAATGATTTTTCTGACATTGATTGGGCTATTAAAGAACTTAATCATTCACTTGAACAAATTAAAAACAAAGACTCTACTAATTCCTAGGCAGAGATAAATATTCTAAGCTAAGAATTATTGTGTGTCCATTAAGATTGGCTTAATTGGCAAAACCAACACTGGAAAGACAACCTTCTTTAATTCAGCTACGTTGTCTTCTGAAGAAATTTCAACTTATCCATTTACTACTAAAAAATCCGTAACAGGAATAGCACATGCAATTACGCTTTGTGTTCATCCTGAATTTAAAATTCAAGATAACCCAAATAATTCCAAATGTGTTGAAGGGTGGAGATACATTCCAATTGAATTGATAGATCTACCTGGGCTCATTAAGGGTGCATGGAAGGGTAAAGGACTTGGAAATCAGTTTCTATCCATTGCTGCACAATCTGATGTACTACTTCATGTTGTTGATGCTTCTGGTGGAATTGATTCAACTGGGAAAATTAGTGAAGTTGGAACTGGTGATCCTATTTCTGATTTTGCAGATATAGAAGAAGAATTAATCATGTGGTATCTCAAAATTTTAGAAGGAAATAGAGACAAAGTATCAAAACTAATTAGAACCGGTACTGATATTTCAGATGCACTTACTGATCTTTATCGTGGGATTGGCGTGACCAAAACTCATGTTAAAGAAACACTTTTAGCTACTGGACTTGAAGAAAAAGATTTTGATGATTTTGATACAGTTGATAGTACAAAATTCTCATCATATCTGAGAAAAATTTCAAAACCAACTCTAATTGTAGCAAACAAAATTGATGTTGAAGGGGCAGACAAAAATTTTTCTAGACTGAGAGAACGCTACAATGACTCCATAGTGATTCCTGTTAGTGGAGATAGTGAATTTAGTCTCAGACGTGCTGAACAAAAAGGACTGATAAAATATTCTCCTGGTTCTGAACAATTTGAAATAATAAAATCAGACGAACTAAATAAAAAACAAACTGATGCACTAAACTTTATCAAAAAAGGAATTATGGGTGAATATATGCGAACTGGGGTTCAATTTGCAATTAATGTTGCAGTTTTCAAACTGCTTAAGATGAATTCAATTTATCCTGTTGCAAATGAGAAAAATCTTTCTGACAAAAAGGGACGAGTACTTCCTGATTTACTTTTGCTAAAAGATGGGGCTACAATAAAAGATCTTGCGAAGGAAATTCACTCTGATTTGACTAAAGGGCTTCTTTACGGAAAAGATTTGAGATATAATTTGAGACTGCCAATTGATTACCAATTAAGAGATAGAGATGTTGTATCCATCATTAGTGCAGCAAAAAAATAACTAGCCTCGCTTTTGGTATCATATGCCTAAATTTATGCCTAATTTATTAAATTTGTAAAAATGATTCTTTAGGTACTTTGAGTGATTTGAAATTTTCTGGCTGAATAATTTTAGCAAGAATTTCTAATCCGTCAATTGTCCTAATACTAGGTTTACTAAAAAATGAATTTGCATCAACTGCAAAAATTCTATTATTTTTTATAGCTTTGAGAGAAATCCATTTTTGATTTTCTTTTAATATGTTATTGTATTCTGTAATAGTTCTCTTTGTATCAAATCCACATGGCATCATGATGATTATGTCAGGATCTGAATCAATAATTTCTTGAATATCCAAACGTCTTGAATGTTCTCCAATTTTACTAATCATATTGGTTCCCCCTGCAATTTGTATCATTTCTGGAATCCAATGTCCTGCTGTAAAAAATGGCTCAATCCATTCAATTGCAAGAACTTTTGGTCTCTGTGTATTTTGTATTTTTTTTATATTCTGAATTCTTTTTTCTAACGAATCAATGATCTCTTTTGCTTTGATTTCTTTTCCTAAAATTTTACCTAATTCTGTAACAGATTTTATGATCTCTTGTAAGTTATGTGGATCCATTGAATGTAGAATTGGTTTTCTTTCCAGAATTTTTACTGCTTTATTGACTTGATTAGTATATGCAGCACAAACTTCGCAAGTTTCTTGTGATATTATAAGATCAGGATCAGCTTTTATGAGATTTTTTTCATTTAAAACAAAAATATCTTCTCCATCATTTAATAATTGACAAGTCATTGTGTTAATTTCATTACTTGTTAATTCATCCGAATTAATTACTGAATTTATCACCTGTGGTTTTGATACTGCATCTGGTGGATATTTGCATTCATGTGTCACACCATAAAGACTATCTTGAACTCCAAACTCGTAAAGCAATTCTGTCGCACTTGGTAAAAACGAGACTATTCTATTAATTGACATGTGGTTTGATATGTGTTGATCCTTAAACATCATACGTCAACCAATCATCAAAATCTTTGATCAGGCAAGTTACTAAGAAAAGCCTACTAACTTACAATAAACTAGGCACAAAATAAGTCTAGTCTCTTTGATCCGAGAATACGTTCTGGTACTAACTCTTGAGTGATTTTTAGATCAATTTTGGATAATTCTGTATAGATTATACAAATTCAACACCATAACCAATATTCGCAAAACGACTATTGGTCTGTGAACCAATTCTTTTCCCAAAAAAGGTTCAAGCCTTTATAGCTCAGAACTAAAACAACAATTCTTTTGAGGACTATAACGGGTTAAAATTTCATTTAACAATTAGCTGTAAAATTTGAATTGTATTTGAATACTAGTGTTTAATATCAAAAGTGAAAATTAAGTTGATTCTTACTTTTGAAAAAGAAACTATAATTCTATTTTTACTGATTGTGTTTGTTCACTGCAAACATGCTCTAGGCTATACTCACACACACTATTCACTAATCAATGAAACAAAGTTTTCGAGAATTTTCCATTCTGACTTCTATTGTAATGTTTTCTGTAATAATGATGACATCATTAGGAATGTCAAATACTGTATTTGCTGAAGAATATGATTTTGTAGCAGGAATACACAATGAAATCACTTTTCATTTTAGAGATGGTATCGAAACTGTAAATTTTCCTGTTTTTTCAACCACTTCGGATATAATATCTAACGTTGGAACTAGTTTTGAAATTGAAGGTGTAATTGGAAACAACCCTCATTTACATAAGGCATTAGATGAAGCATATTACCATAGATTATCTACCTTAACTGCTGGTAGTTCTTTTGAATATAATTATAGATTTTTTGATGTTGACATTAATATAATCCAAAATGAAAATATCTTGAAATCATTCAGATATAAAAACTGTGAAATTTCTTCATATGGTCTATCTACCCTCACTGATGATTATGAATCATATTTAGCATCCGATACGGGATTTGCTATTGTTAATTCTATAGAGTTCAGATGTGGTGGAGTTCATATAAATTTAGAACATAATGTATCCAATTCAAATCTTACACCAGCTAGTTTTACTGATTATGGTCCATTACCTTTTACACTTGCTGAGGATGTTCGTACTTTTCTTACATTTGAATTTGATAATGGTGCTGAAAAAATAGAATCTGTGATTTTCACGTTAACTTCAGGATTTAAAGAGGGTAATTACGGTACTCCCAGCTTTCAGATAATTACTGCGGTATTACCTCATCCCTTGATAGATGATGCCATTGATAAATCCATGAAACTCTCTGGTCTTCCGTCTAGTTTTAATGAAGACTTTGATGTATCTGTAGAATTTGTAAATTCTGAAAAAATATTACGTGGTCTTGATTTTAAAAATTGTATTGTGAGTGGATATGATATACTTACTCTAAGAGATAAAGAAGAAGGTTATACTGGAAAACGGGGATTCGCTACTGCTGAAATTCTCGATGTTGAATGTTCTGGTTTAACTCCAATCAATTCTAATTTTGATAAGTTATCTAGTAACAAAGAATCTCTAATCAGTCCATACTTGATAACTGATGTGTCACGTTCCTATAATATGGGAACTGGTCCTCATGTAATAGCTACTTTTGATTTTGATAGTGGTACTGAAGTTGTAAATTTTCCTGAATTCTATCAAGGTAATTTAATTTCAAAAGCAAATCCAACATTTGGATTTGTAGGGGTTCCTTCTGTAACTCCATTGTTGTATGGTGCAGTTGATGATGCTAGACAGATTGGTTCAAAATCAAGTGGTGTTTCTGCACTAACGAAATTATTTGATGTGAACATTGTTTTAGTATATGGCGATGATGTTGTACGTGGTTTTGATTATTCAAAATGTCGTATTGTTGATTATGTGGTAAAAACAGAACATGATCTGGAAGAGAGCTTTTACAAAGGATTTGCATTAACCAATGAATTTGATTTTGAATGTCTAGGGTATGAACCATATGATCCAAAATACAATGCTTTATTCGAAGTTGTAAAAGCAGACACTGAATCCTCTCTTGATTGGAAATCTAAGCAAAGATCAACTTGGAGTCCAAACTTTAGAAGTTCCTAATTTTTTAGATTCTAGGCATGATTTTATTCTCCAAATAATGCAATCTTGATACATTTCAAGCATAACCAATTCTGAATTTGCAAGTTACTCGAGAAAAGCCTACTTACTTGCAAAGTTAATAGGCATAATTTAGGCACAAAAAACATGTCTTCTGATTCACAAGATATACGACGTGCAATTTTAGCAAAATGGCATGAATCTCTTTCAAAATATGGGAATCTGTTTTCTTCTGATTCTATTAGTGGAACCAGTCCCCCATCAGTTTTTGTAGGCTCTTATAATTATCCCAAAATCTCGGTTGGCCCAATGGTTCCTCCAATTCATGGAGATACAAGTCTGCTTGACAATCCAGAAAAATGGAAAGGAAAATCTCTTGAAGAAATTGTGAATTTCAGATTAAATTTAGTTCGTGGAATACAAAAGATTTCAATTGACCAAACAGATGGACGATACATTGAAAATCTTCAAGAAATTACAATGTCATCAAAACCCATTGATTCTGATTTAATTTTTGAAAAGACTCTGTCTTCAAGTGTATCTCTTGATGATGAAAGTGCTCCTTTTGGTCCCATTGGCCAAATAAAATCTGCAAAATTTTCTGTTAGCTCTTCTGTAAAATCAATTGAAAAGATATTCTATGATAAAGACTTGAAATCTCAAGATGCAGTTTTAAATTTATATAATTCTGGAATTGAAATCTCCAAAATTCAAAAATGTTTTAGTATTGGAATGCTAGGACAAAAAAGAAAATTAGTTCCAACTAGATGGAGTATAACTGCAACTGATGATATTATTTCTAAATCTTTAACAGATGAAATTTTAGATTATAATTTGATTGATTCCTGTCAAGTCTTTTCATATGCCCATTTGGGAAATGTTTTCTCTGTTGTCTTGTTTCCTCATAGATGGATATATGAAATGATTGAGGCTTGGTATTCAAATGGAATACTGGGATTTGGCTCTGATCATGAGGATGCTCGTGGAATTAATCATCCACCTGCTATAGCTGGTGCTTATTTTGCAGCCAAATTGGGAATTGTGGAATACTTGTCAAAAAATAAAATTCAAGCAGGGGTTGTAATTCTTAGAGAAATTAGACCTGAATATGCTATTCCTGTTGGTGTATGGCAAATTCGTGAAGGTGTTCGCGAGGCTATGACTCAAAATCCAACAATAACTGATAATTTTGAACATGCTCTCATTTTGGCATCAAATAAGATGAGTATTAGTAAATCTGAATGGCTCTCTCATGGAATGATCTCAAAATTAATGAGACAAAAAACATTATCTGACTTCTTTTAGATTTTAATTTAAAGTCTAGATTACAGGTTCTTTACTGAAACTTGGTTTTTTCTAGCTATTCTTTTCTTAACTAGACTAAACATTATCATTCCTATGTTAATAATCGAAATAATCTCAATCAAGTCTACACTGTACAATAACCAATCAATAACTGGATGGACTCTCGATATGACTCCTACCTCTAGCATGAGATCTGCATTCCATATCATATGTGGAATTTGAATAAACTGTATAACTGCAATAATGATTATACTTCCTAAAATTTTACTCTCATACCATTTCCAAAATCTATTCCATGCATTCATAGTTACAATTAGTTTTTAATTCTATTAAACACTGTGAAAATTAGATGCAACTAATTAGACTCCCCTAATTATTTTGGGAATAAAAATAATTAGTCGATACTAATTAGTACAAACTAAGTTTAAAACTTTCAAATTTCTTAATGTACAATACTCTTTGATTTTGACCACAAGGTACTAAACAATAATTTTTTAGAATAAATCATTGTAGTTGAATTTGTCCATAATGCAGTAACCTTCTCTTTTACTAATCCAGAATTCTTCATGTAAAATAACACTTCATCGTTATCTTTCACAACAAAGCAGAGATTTCCATCTATTGACGTAGGTAGTTTTTTAACATTGGTTTTATCAATTTCATCAAATACGTATAATGTTCTAAATGATTAAACTAGTTTTCAATTTTCAGCTTTAATGTTTTCTTTTTTCATCCAGATGGTATTTTCTTTGTGATCAATTAATTCAATACTCATTTCATTAAGTTTCTCTCTAATTTTATCTGCATCTTCAAATTGTTTTTCTTTTCTTAGTTGTTCTCTACTTGCAATTAGATCATCTATTTTCTGTTTTTCATCCTCTGTCATTTTTGGTATGGTTAATCCTAAAATCTCTAACATCCTTTCAAACTCTGTTTTAATGATTTGTGCATCATCTTTTCCAAGTTTTTCTTCAGCTGCTAGTCTATTGGCTTCTTTGACAAGTTGGAAAAACGCCGATAATGCAAGATGTGTGTTAAAATCATCGTCTAGTGCATTATCAAATTCAAGACCTATTTTTTTAATTTTTGAACTGATTTCTTCATGATTTTTACTATTAGCATGAATTAATTCATAATAACACGTTTCAACTTGCCTCCATTTTGTGAGGCTCTCTTTTAGTAACTCTTCAGAGTAATCAATTGGTTTTGAGTAATGTCCTGATAGACAGAATAATCTTATGATGTTGGATCCCCAATTTTCTAAAACATGTTTGATTGACTTTACGTTTCCAAGAGATTTCGACATCTTTTCTCCATTAATTGTCACCATTCCTACATGAACCCAAATTTTTGCAAATGGTGCACCTGTGAATGATTCAGATTGTGCAATCTCATTTTCATGATGGGGAAATATTAGATCTCTTCCACCACCATGAATGTCAAAGTTTTCTCCAAGATATTTTGTACTCATCGCAGAGCATTCTATGTGCCATCCTGGTCTACCTTTTCCCCATGGGCTATTCCATACAGGTTCACCATCTGAGAATTTCCACACTGCAAAATCTAATGGATCCTTTTTTGCTTCATCTACTTCAATTCTTGCCCCTGACAGGAGTTCATCTATTTTCTTTTTTGACAACTTTCCATATTCTGGGAATTTTGATATTGAAAAATAGACGCCGTTTTTAGTAATATATGCAACTTGTTTTTCAATTAACTTTTCAATGAATTTTATAATATCCTCTATGTGCTCTGTGGCTTTTGGGTAGTTTGTTGCACGTTTAACATTTAGTTCGTCAAAATCTTTGAAATAATCATTAATGTATTTAGTACTGATAATTTTTGCTGTAGTGTTTTCTGTTTGTGCACGATTTATGATTTTATCATCTATGTCAGTAAAATTCTGAATAAATTCAACCTCTACTCCTTTACTATCGAGATATTTTCTTAACACATCAAAAACTATGATGGTTCTTGCATGACCAATATGAGATTCATCATAAACAGTTACTCCACATAGGTAAATTTTTACTTTTTTTGAAATATCTAGTTCTTTTTCTGTATTTGATAACGTGTCTTGAATCTTCATACCTATTCTCTGTCTGGTTTTTGTGCTGACAATCTTTTATGTTCACTGTTTATGTTTAAATTATAGATTTTTTCAACAATTGATTTTTCAATTTGAGTGGTGTTGGCTGTTTCCTCAGCTGATAATTTTTTGTTAGATAAGCAATACAGAACAGAATCTATTTCTTCATATGAAACACCTAATTCTTCTTCTGCTTTATGTTCTTTCCATAAATGTGGACTACTCTTTTTTAAAATGATATTTTTTGGTACTCCCAGATACTCTGCAATCTCTCTTACTTGTAATTTGTATAATGAAATTATTGGAGTAAGATCAGCTGCACCATCCCCAAATTTTGTGAAATATCCAATTAGATACTCACTTTTGTCACCTGCACCTAAAACTAGATAATCTTTAATGTTTGCATAATAATACAAAATATTAGTTCGAACTCTTGCACGAAGATTCCCTCTTGACTTTTCATTTGGTTCAAGATACATTGTGTATTCCTTTACAATTGGCTTGATATCGATTAGTTTGTATTCTATTCCTGTCAATGCAATCATTTTAAGCGCATCTTCAGTTTCTATTTTTGGTGTTATTGATGTGTCTGGCATTATAATTGCTAATGTTTTTTCTTTTAGTTTTCTTTTACAAATAAAAGCTAAAACTGCTGAATCAATTCCCCCACTTAATCCTAGAATGATTCCTTTTACATGATTTTTCTCAATTTGTTCTGATAAGAATTTCTCAATTGTTTCAGTAATTGAAGAATAGTCTTGATTTTTGATCTCATCTATGATCTCTTGATTCAATAACTAAATTGCAGAATATGTTCGAATAAAAATTGTGCCTAATATTGAATCTAAATTAGTTTATTTTGAACGCTCAGATATCCACATAGATGCCGTCATCTCTTGTCTGAACAGCATATGTTTCTAGTTTAACATCTTTGAGATAGTCTGTAAGTTCACCTGTCTTAATATTGTAATGCCAAAAGTGTAATGGGCATTCTACAATGTCTCCTTCTACAATTCCAGAAGCAATTGAACCATCCTGATGAACGCAAAGATCATCTATTGCATGATACCCGTCTTGATTAAATACTGCAATTTGTTTTCCCTCAATTTTGAATGCTTTACCTTTTCCTGCTGAGACTTCCCCTTTTTCTGCAATCTTCTTCCAAGTCAATAATTTTGTGATATTGTTGTCATTTATTTACATTCGCATGATACGATTTTATATGCCCCTTCAAAATTTTGTTCGTTGAGTAAAGTAAAGACTAGTCAAAAATTAATCAATGAAGGTAAATTGTCTTATAATTGGGCTAGATCCCATATGCAAATTCTAGATAATACAATTAATCGCTTTAAAAAATCAAAACCACTGAAAGGTATTACACTTGGATTTTGCTTGCATATTACAAAAGAGACTTCAGTTCTATTAATGGGTGCAAAAGAACTTGGTGCAACTGTTGCATGTTGTGGTGGAAATCCATTAACTACTCAGGATAATATTGCTGCATTTTTGGTATCTCAAGGAATCCATATTTATGCATGGCATGGGCAATCCGTCAAAGACTATGATTGGTGTATTGATCAAGTATTGAAACACAAACCAGCCATTCTAATTGATGATGGGGCTGACATGAATATCAAGGCTCATTTTGATAAGAGGTTTAAGAATATGAAAATTCTAGGAGCAACTGAGGAAACTACTGCAGGTGTTACTAGAATCAGAGCAGTAGAAAATCAGGACAAACTTCGCTATCCTGTAATATTAGTTAATGAAGCATATACAAAACATATGTTTGATAATCGATACGGTACTGGACAAAGTACTATTGATGGTTATCTGCGTGCAATGAATCTGCTTATGGCATCAAAGCGTGTAGTTGTTGTTGGTTATGGTTGGGTTGGACGTGGTGTTGCATCCAGATTCCATGGAATGGGATCAAAAATAATTGTCACTGAAATTGATCCTGTCAAAGCCCTTGAAGCTCATATGGATGGATTTGAATTAATGCCAATGACGCAAGCTGCAAAGATTGGTGATATCTTTGTTACATGTACAGGAATGACGAGTGTAATTAGAAAAGAACATATCTTACAAATGAAAGATGGTGCAATAATGGGTAATGTTGGTCATTTTGATGTAGAGATTGATAGCAAATTCTTGTTAAAGAAATCAAAATCTGTTAAAGAAGTAAGACCCAATCTTGATGAATGTACTTTGAAAAATGGAAAAAGAGTTTATCTAATTGGCGAGGGCCGTCTTGCAAACTTGGTTGCAGCAGAAGGACATCCTCCAGAAGTGATGGCACAATCATTCTCGAATCAAATTCTATCTGTCTTGTATATTCTAAAAAATCACAAAAAAATGGAAAATAAAATCATTAATGTTCCTAAAGAAATTGATATACAGATAGCAATTGATGCTCTAAAGGCAATGGATGTTAAAATTGATAAACTTACTCCAGAACAAGTGAAGTACGCTAGCAATTGGTAAAACTTCATAACCTTCATACTGCACTTGACAAATATTAGATGAACAAAAGAGCTATCATCACAAGTGCTTTGCCATATGCAAATGGAGAAATCCATTTAGGGCATGTTGCATCTACGTATCTTCCAGCAGATGTCACTACTAGATTCTTAAAACTAAATGGAGTAGAGGCTTACTATATTTGTGCATCAGATGATTTTGGAACTCCTATCTTAATTCAATCAGAAAAAGAAGGAAAAACCCCTGCTGAATATGTTGCCCATTGGAATAAGCGTGATTATGAAGATTTTTCTGCATTTAATATCGAGTTTGATTATTTTTACAAGACTAGCTCTCCTGAAAATATTGAATTTGTTCAGGATGTCTTCAAAAAACTAAACGATGCCGGTCACATCTATGAGAAAGAAATAATCCAATTCTATTGTAATAATGACAAGAAATTCTTACCTGACAGATACGTCAGATCG
>JADFLN010000018.1 GCA_022564385.1 Nitrososphaerota archaeon
GGAGGTCATTCCAAAAAGACGATGGATCTGATCCTGCAAGAACTGGTGCACCCTCATCACTTACAATACATGATATGGGGCTATCAACAGTTATCAATCCTCAAAATAGAGACGCAACTGGAAAACCACTTACTGCTGCTATGAAAAGTACAATTGAGAGGCTTCGAACTTGGGATAGTAGAAGTCAAGTTCATGAACCTGTTGATCGAAATTTGAGACAAGCACTTAGTGAATTAAATAAACTTAAAGACAAGGTTGCAATTTCTGCAAATGTTCTTGAAAAAGCTGCTTATCTTTACAGAAAAGCATTGGAGAAAAAACTAGTTCGAGGAAGATCAATCTCTGCAATGATTGCTGCATCGCTTTATGCTGCTTGTAGAGATACTGGAACACCCCGAACTCTAAAAGATATTGCTGATGCTGCTAATGTTAAAAGAAAAGATATTTCAAGATGTTATAGATTATTACATAATGAATTAGAACTAAAGATGCCTGTTGTAGATTCAATTCAATGCATTGCAAGAATTTCAAGCAAACTAAAAATTAATGAAAAAACAAAACGTTATGCAATCAAAGTACTCAAAGATGCACAAGAACGTAAAGAATCAGCTGGAAAGGATCCTATGGGTCTAGCAGCTACAGCATTGTACCTATCTTGTGTCCAAAATGGTGTATCTATCACTCAAAGAGACCTTGCAGAAGCTGCAGGTGTTACAGAGGTTACTATCAGAAATCGTTACAAAGGATTGAAGGCTGGACAAGCCTCCGACTTGTAATCTAAATTTTATAATTTGTTTTGGAAATATTTTTTTAAAATGTACTCCAAAATCCTGATTTTTTTATAGTAAAAAGTTAGTGTGACATTATAATTTAATGCAAAGTAATAGAAATCGTTGCAAGTGGTGTTCACACATAAAAAAACTAAGCTAATTGTTTGATCGCGTTAACCTAAATTCACTTATTAATTTTATTTGCAAAGAAAATAGAGAAAGTCGGTAACATAATCAAAATAAGATTATTCCAATGCCCTCTCAAGAATTGACTATCTTGATTTGTTCCTTTCTTTCTTTGATTAACTATTTTGTTTAATAATAAATAAAATATTTCTTCAACACACTTGTTAAAACATCATTGCGTAAATGCTATGCTTCAAAGAATTTTCTATTTTTAATCTTTGTCGATAAACTCGCCTAAATTTGGTGGGTCTGGAGCTAATCCCTTTCTCTTTCTAATTTCTGATATTGCCTCTTGAAACAATGATTTTGGAACTACAGTCCATGCCTTAAATGATGTATTCCATGTTGCACGTCCTGAAGTTTGCCCTCGCATCGCTTCAGATAATGTGAATGTCTCAGAAGCTGGAATTTCACCTATAACAATACTTGCTGCACCTTTTTGTGACATGTCAAGGACTTTACCACGTCTGCCATTAATGACCGTTGAAACGTTTCCAACCAAGTCAGTTGGGACATGAACCTCAATAGCTAAAGTTGGCTCTAAAACTGTGGTTCCAGCAGTTAACAATGCACCCATACATGCTCGACGAGAAGCTGGACCCAGTTGAGATAAGCCTCTGTGGGCAGTATCTTCGTGTGGAACAAAGTGAGTAAAGATAAACTTGCAGTCTCTCATCTGCTCTCTGCAGAGTGGGCCTTCTTTCATTACATCCTCAAATCCAGTGTTAATAGAATCAGTTGACTCTTGGACAAACTGAACACCTTTTGTTCCGTTAATCAAAATATTCCCACGTGAATCAAGTTTCATTATTCTCTTGATTGTATCTCTATCCCATCCTGCCTCTTTTAGCTTGTCTGCAACAAACTCCTTGCTTTTCATGTCGCTGATTTCACCAGTTCTAAGCATGTTTGCTATCTCTGGTTCCAATGGCTCTACTTTCATGAAGATCTTGTTGTGTCTGTTAGGAGATTTTGCCATAATTGGTTCACATGAACCCGTTACAGTCTCCCTATAGTTAATCAGAGGCTCAGATGTTATAATCTCAAGTTTGGCATCTTGTATACGATGGACAGCAACATCAAGGTGTAATACACCCATTCCTGCAATAATAGTTTCACCGCTTTCCTGATCAATTTTTACGATTAGATTGGGGTCTTCAATTGTTAGTTGTTGTAGAAAGTCAACTAGTTTAGGTAAATCTTTAGGATGTTTTGGCTCAATTGCAATTTGTACTACCGGTTCTGAAATATATTTCACCCCTTCAAACATCTGAATACCTTTGACAGAAGACAGTGTGTTTCCTGCTCTGCAATCAGTTAATCCTAATAATGCTGGAATGTTTCCAGCTCCAAGTTCACCTACTTGCTCTCTTTGATTTCCCATGAAAAAGTTTACAGATTGAACTCTTCCCTCTTTTTTCTCATCAATTATGTGAACGGTTTGACCATCTTTGATTGTACCTGAAAATAATCTACCTATTGCAACAGGTCCTGCTGCTGCATCTAATACCATATTTACTACCATCATAATCATCGGACCATCATCACTGCAAGCAAGTAATGCCTTTCCAATATCAGAATCTAAATCACCTTTCCAAATTTGTGGTATTCTGTACTTGACTGCCTCAGGTGGTGATGGATGATGTTTTACAACCATGCCAAGTATGGCCTCAGCTAGCGGTGCTTTTTCAACAAGATCTGAAACTTTATCATTTTCATATGCATCAATAACATCTTTGAATGTAAGCCCTTGCTCTTTCATCAAGTCAACGTTAATTGCCCATCTGTCTTTTGCAGAACCAAATGTAACGCTTGAATCTTGAATTGACACTTTCCATTTTTCTTTGTATTCCGGTTCGCCATACGTTTCAATTAGTTGGTTAAAGTTTGAAACAACATCTGCTAGTTGTTGCTGCATCTTTTCAGGAGTCAATCTGAGCTCTTTGATGAGTCTGTCTACTTTGTTGATAAACAAAACAGGTTTTACTCTCTCTTCAAGTGCCATTCTAGTCACAGTTTCAGTCTGAGTCATAATGCCTTCTACTGCGTCACATACTACTACTGCACCGTCAATTGCCCTGAGACTACGAATTACCCTTCCACTAAAATCTACGTGTCCTGGGGTGTCAATCATGTTAATGACGTATTCTTTGCCTTTTTGAGAAAAGTGTAAAGTAACATTTGCCTGATAAATTGTAATTCCCCTAGCTTGCTCTTCTTTATCAAAGTCCATTGCTAAGGCCTTACCTGCAGCTGATGGGGCAATAATGCCAGAGTATGCCAAGAGACTATCACTCATTGTGGTCTTTCCGTGATCAACATGAGCAATAACACCAAAGTTACGGATCTGATCCTTGTTCTTGATAATCTTGAGAACCTCTTCTGTTGACTTGTATTTTACCATATTCGCAAACCTTAGTATTCATCTATTAAACCTTAGCCTAGTAAAAGTTCAATAAATCATTTGGTTGCTAACATTTCGAATTTTTTTTGCAGTTACAAAATGACAATCTTTTCTCTTTTTCTTTTTTGCCTCAAAAAGCACAAGCAATTGAGAGAAGAATGTATAGTATAACATCTGAGATATTTTCTTTGATGGAACATTAGGATGAATTACATTAATACCAATTTTCTTGAGATTTCTTCCAAGCTGTTGATTGTGAGAATTTTTTTCCTCAAAGATGATGATCGTGTCGCCATTTTTAACTGAAAATAACTCCATATGGGAAAATTGTTCTATTCTAGAATAGTGAGCATCATAACCTAGAATCTCATAAAACTTTGCAGCACAGTACATTGCCAATGGAAATGTAAACAAATTTCCAAGAACAAAAATCCTTTTTGACACTTTGGCTTTTTTTGCATCTGACTTTGCTTTTGAAAATATTTTAGAATCTTTGGGAATTACTATCTTCTTTATCAAAGAAATGCATGTTAATGCACTATCCAAAAATGATATGCTTCCAGCAGTAAATATTTCATTATTTGGGGCAGTAAGAAGAATGGTTTCACTAGATACCTTTGCCAATCTACTCTCAGGTTTTGAGGTAATAGCCGTGACTCTTTTTGCAATCTTTGCGACCTTGATATTTGTTAGTGTATTTCCAGATATTGAAACAAAGTAGATATGTTTAGATTTTATCAATTGTTTGTTTTTGTACAGATCCAATGGGTCCATCACTTTTACCATTCCCTCTGAAAATGATTCAGCAAGCATTGCAGATGCCAAAGAATCACCACTTCCTGAAAATATGGTATCTTTTTGCTGATTGTAAGATAGAGGCACTTGTTTTCTAAATGATTTTAAAAAATCTAATTGAAGTTCAATGTCTTTTTCATATGCCTCAATTGTATTCATAGCATCAAATGATTTAGGGCATATATTAGAAAAACTATTCCAGATAAGTTTTGGTTTTTATTACGACTGTTCAGCAAACAGTCATGGAAATTTCTGTAGGACACACTCCTGATTCTGATGATGCATTCATGTTTTATGGAATGTTTACCGGCAGAGTCCCATCTCAAGATTTTAAGATAAATCATGTAATTGAAGATATTGAGAAGTTAAATCGTAAGGCAATTAATCCACAGCTTGATGTTACTGCAGTTTCAGTTCATGCATGTGCATATATTTCAGGATATACAATCTTGAGAAGTGGTGGAAGTTTTGGAATTGGATATGGCCCTATAGTTACTGCAAGACAACAAATGTCAATCGATGAAATAAAAAAATGCAAGGTTGCAATTCCAGGAAAAATGACATCAGCATTTTTGTTACTTCAATTAATAATTGGGAAATTTGATTATGTTGAGATGAATTTTAGTGATATTCCAAAAGCTGTTAAGAGTGGAGAAGTAGGTGCAGGACTAGTTATTCACGAGACCCAATTATCATTTGAACAAGAGGGAAACATTAAGATTTTAGATCTGGGTGAATGGTGGGACAAGACAACAAACGGGTTACCAGTACCCCTTGGGATTAACGTAATGAGAACTGATTTGGGCATGGAGACAATCTGTAAATTTGACAAGCATCTTCAAGCATCAATAGAGTTTGGGTTGGAGCATATGGATGATGCAATAGAATATGCCATGAAATACTCTAGAGGAAAATCACGTGAATTGATTGAAAAATTTGTAAAAATGTATGTCAATGAGATAACTGTCAATATGGGTGACTCTGGTGAGAAATCAATTAGAAAACTCTTTGATATGGAAAAAGAACAAAAATTAGTTCCTGATTTTGAGATAAATATAGCCAAAAAGTAATTATAGCACAAAAATTTTTACAAATTATGGGAGACGGTATTGGTGGCCCTATTATTGGAATTCTAACAAATAATGCCTTTCAGTTGCTTGTCAGTCATGTTAAAAAGACAACAAAGAGGAATATGGTAAGACTGAAAAAATAATCATTGCAAAGATAGACAATCCTGACGATCCACAATATGCCGAAACTACCCAAGAGCAACTAGAGCGAGCGTTAAAAGGAAAGTTTGTCTCATGTAATGTACAATTCAGAGATTCAAAAACTGATGCGCTTGTTTGTAATGTCTTTGTTCAAAAACAACCTGAAAATTTTTAACTGATTTTATTGACATATTCCATTTTGGAACCGATCTTTTATAAAAAATTCCTTAGTGCTTATTTTAAAATTTCAACATAACAAATCATGGCATTAGTAGCAATACCAAAGTCATCAAACTATACTATTGGAAGATATGAAAAGATTTCAAATTCCATACAAGAAATCCTACAGAAATTGGGATTAACACAAAATGAGTCTAAAGTATATCTATATCTAAACAAAAATGGATCAAAAAAAGCAAAAGAAATTGCCGAAAACCAAAAAATTCCTAGAACACAAACCTATCATCTATTGACTGCATTACAAAATAAAGGAATTGTAGTTGTAATTTCGGATAGAATTATGAAATTTGATGTAATTGAACTTGAAAAAATACTTGACATCATAATTAATAACGAATTAAAAAGACTTGAAGAACTTCAATTAATGAGGGGCAAATTATGGAAAGCAAATTTTTAAAAGAAATTTTATCCCTTTAGTGAAAAAGTATACTAAATAATTCATAATTCTATTTACAATGCAAAGATACTGATTAATAGAAGACCTATCTATAAAAGGTCGACCTAGTTATGGTGAGTCATCATGAGCCTAATGTGGATATGTCTGAGCGTGAAAGGATCGTACTTGAGAATATCAAAACCAATCCCGATTTACACCATAATGCGCTGTTAAAACTAATTGTTCCGGAATTTATGGCGAAAACAACCTTTGAAAAAACAAGGGATTCTTTACTTGAAAAAGAAATCATTTTCGTAGAGACTAAAGGGAACATGAAGTTTTATCATCTAACTGAAAACTATGAACAAAAATTACATCAACATATTGAATGGACTACAAATATTTCTTTTCATGATTTAAAATCACAAATCAAAAGATTACAAACTGATTATCCCCATAAAGATGTCGATGAGAAGATAACTATTGCAAATTCTCTTCTCAGAAATCTATTGAAGACCGATAACGGATTTACTGTTTTAGATTCAGCAAAAAATCCAAAAAAGACATTGTATAGAGATGAGCATCTGACAATTCAGCAACTAATCCATCATGTCTTTGACGTGATAAAACATGATAAGGACTTTGAGATAATCTTCCCAACAATTCTAAGCTATCTGGGAATAATTATGCCAAAAAGTTCACTGAAGTAATAACATATTATCTAGTTATTTATTCAGGTATATTTTACCATTAATCAATGGGATTATTATACACAAAATTCTATATGGACATTGACGAAGAAGAGTGGGATAAAATTTCAATTGACCCTATGGTTTATCAAACAATCAAAGATGGTGTGAGTTTGGAAATAGAGTCCACTTCTCTAAAATCGTATAAACTGAATTTTAAGAAAGGAGGAAAATTCAAAATGTTTAGAGTTACTGGAAAATATCGTCTTACGTGGGATGATGAGGATATCATCTAATTTTATCACATAATAGTGGGGATTTTCAAAATACTATCATGTCTTTAGAGGACCAAATTAAACACACTCTGGGTGATTTTGAGAATACTACATCCGATGAAATTGTTGAAATTCTATACCAGATAAAACTACAATTCAAAAATGAACTAATCTCCGAATATCTCCAGAAAAAAATCCAAAAGATTTTAGAAACAAATGATGATATTGAAAAAAAGAAACTAACAAAGGCGTTATTACCATATTTGGATTGGTATCTACAGGGATTGTAAAATTATTCTGAATACTGTTTTATTCTCTTTAATGCTATTTTGATGTTCTTTAGATCTATTTTTGCATCTTCCATGTTTCCAACTAGTTTTACAAAATATTCTTGTTCTGTATCTTCTGCCTTGTGAATATCTGCCTCATAACATGACAACGCATTTACTAAAAATGATACATCTTCACTTATCTTGTTAACTGATTGAATGTCTCCCAAACTGTTTTGAATTTTTTGAATTACTTCATTAATTTTTGGAACTGTTTTCATTGCTTGTTGATTAAGAATTGGTGCGAACATTCCTGCTGCTACTTTTAGTTCAGGACTGTTACCAATAGTTTTTAATCGATTTTTGTAGTGTCTTAAAGATTTTAAAATTATTTCATATCCACCTTCTTCTTGAAGGTAAATTGCACCAATCCATACTTTCTCAGGCATTTTTTAACGCTTATCTCCATTATCATAATAAATTAGAATTTTAGACATCATAGTTTTCTTTTATTGGTGGTTCATTCTTATTGATTAGATATAATAAAATTCCTGCCAGTGCAACACCCATTCCACTTAGACCGACAAATGTACCCATATTCTTCACAAATCTTAAAACAGGATCTGTTTGACCTAATTCTATAGAGTAAAAAAATACTAGTCCTACAACAAACATGATTATACCAATAACACTAACTGGTATTCCTGGTTTCATATCACAACTCATTTTTTCCAATTAATAAATTACAAGAAAAAAGTCAATTACTTTTGAGATTTTTTCAGCGATTGATTATAATTTTCAGTAATGAACTTCATAAATAATAATATATTTCAAAATAATCTAGTATTATTGTCCTAAAGTATCATTTTTAACATTTTAAAGATGTGAAATTTAAATGACTTATTTAGACCTTATATTCTAAGCCAAAAGTAATTCTTGAAAAATTAAACCCTGAAAGACTATAGAAAACTTGTTAGAAAGAAACCCCTAAAGTTTATGAAATAATTAATTTAACTTTATTGTAATCTCTTCGCCATTTCCAATAGGTGATGTTATGGTTCTAAGTTTTGGATTCTTTTTGAGATAATTGGAGAATTTTTCCATATCTTTTCTAAACTTTTCAGGATATAGCATGTTGTCGGTAACAATTACTCCACCAACTGAGACCATTGGTAAAATCAAATCAAAATACTGTATAACATGCTCCTTATCTGCATCAATTAAAACAAAATCAAAAAAATCCTTGTATTTTTGTTGCAAATTCAATTCTTTAAGAATTTGTATTGCCATACCTTCCTTTATTGTGATTATATCATCGATTCCTGCTTTCTGAAAATTTTCTTTTGCTCTTTTAATTTTACTTGGATTTTTTTCAATTGTAATAATTATACCTGATTGCTCAGAGATAGCTTCTGCACACCATATGGTTGAATATCCTGTTGACATACCTACTTCAAGCATATTTTTAGCATTTTTTAGACGTAAAATCATGTTGAGTAATTCTCCAGTCTCTTTTGTAATTGCAAGCATTCTGTCTTCTGAAGGAACATTGATTTTTCTTGATTTCTCTAGAGTTGATTGTATTTCTAATTCATCAAGTACCTTAGAGATTGTATCTATCATACAGTCTGTATATTTTTGAAATAATTTAACCGTGACTTCTAACCTATTTGCTTTTGAAACACTTTCAATGGCTTATATTTAGTAAAGAAATTTTTGAATTTATCTATGGCAAGAAAGAAAATACTCAATTTATTAGAAATTGTCCAAAAAATTCTTAATTTAGATTCCCAAATGAGATTTGCCGCAATAATTGATACAAAAGGCAAAATTAGAGAGGCAATTATGAAGACGGGAAAAACAAGTCTTGAATCACAAAAAGAAGAAGAACATTTCTGTAAACAAGTTGCACAAAGGAGAGCAATGAGAAAAGAATTTGACAGGACTCTTGGTAAAGTAAGATACGTCCATGTTGAAAGAGAGAAGGTGTCTCAAATGGTAATTTATACAAAAAGAAATATTGTCTACTTTGCAATGGAGCCTGAAATGCCAATTAATACCAAAATCAGATTAATTACAAAAATCAAGAAAATCACTGCTGACCTCTAGAGAAAATTTAGATAATTTCATTTCCTTCTCAACATGATGCATTTCACAAATATCTCGTGGGCTCAAAATGTTGAGTATTACAAGTATATCTGGAATGTACATGACAAAACAAGCCGTTTATCAAGGTTTGATGGTATATCCATGAACATGTTGAATTTTGTAAGTCTATACGATTTGACGCAGCAATATAATAAATAGAATCTGATCAGATTTTTAGAATCTTGTACATTATTGATTAATCGAATATTGTATGCTGATTGGAAAATATCAAAATCATATGTTGTTGTAAAACATGACAAGCAGTATTTACAATCAAAATTATTTCAAAAGATTTCTACAATTTAATCTCAAAATCAATTTATTGAATATTGATTAGATACGAAAACAAAGAATTTAGTTTGTAAAGGATTTATCTTGCATAATTTTGTCATAAAAAATATAAGATTTTTTTTAATATCTAGAATTTTTTATCATAATATTATTGATGAATACCTTTTCAAGGGTTGTTTGGTACAAATATTTCAAATACCATCTCTACAATATCCTAAGGGTTTTAAAGTAAACTATTGAGTGTGAATATATGCGAATATTGCAACTACACTGTGACAGTATGGAGTATACTCCTACAAAAAAGGAGATTAAATCTGCCGAAGATATTGAAAATCTTGAAACAAAAAGATTTGAGGAAATTGTAGTTGCATTTGTTTCAATAGAGGCTGGTGATGATTCTTCAGTTGCACAAAATGCAATATCTCAGATTAAAAATTCTATGGAAAAAATTGGTTGCAAGAAATTATTATTATATCCATATGCTCATCTTAGTTCTAATCTTGCAAAACCCTCTGTTGCCATAACATTGCTTAAGGAGATGGGGGAGAATGCATCTGGTCTTGAAGTGAGCCATTCTCCATTTGGCTGGACTAAATCATATAATCTAAAAGTAAAGGGGCATCCACTAGCTGAAAGCTCCAAAGTTATCACAAAAGATTCCAAGGATTCAAAAGACAAAGAAATCACATCTGAGGCTCTAAGAGGTGAGTCTAAAATCCGTTCTTACTGGAAGATAATGTCTCTTGATGGGACAATGACTGACATTGCTGATTTTAATTTCTCAAATCACAAAAAATTAGAGGTTTTAGCTAAATACGAATCAGCAAAACAACGTCGTGTAGATGAACCCCCTCCTCATGTTGCATTAATGAAGAAAATGACAATTGCAGATTATGAGCCAGCTTCTGATTCTGGAAACTTGCGATTTTTTCCTAATGGTCGTCTGATCAAATCTTTGATTGAATGTTATGTTACTGACAGGGTAAAGGAATATGGTGGCTGTGAGGTTGAAACTCCAATCATGTATGATTCAGAACACCCAAGTATGGTTAGTTATTTTAATAGATTTCCTGCAAGACAGTATAATATTGATTCAGATGGCAAAAAACTCTTTTTGAGATTTGCTGCTTGTTTTGGGCAATTTTTAATGGCTAATCAATATCAATTATCTTACAAGAACTTGCCATTCAAACTCTATGAATTAACAAGATACAGTTTTCGACGAGAACAATCAGGTGAACTTGTTGGCTTGAGACGACTCAGAGCATTTACAATGCCTGACTGTCATGCATTCTGCAAAGACCTAGACCAAGCAATTGATGAGATAAAGATACGATTTGATCTATCTCGAAGTGTTCTTCATGAACTTGGAATTGATGAATCTGATTATGAGATGGCAATTAGATTTACTGAAGATTTTTACAATGAAAACAAATCTTCAATTGAGGAACTAGTCCAGAAACATGGCAAACCCGTATTAGTTGAAATGTGGAAAGAGAAATTCTTTTATTTTGTTTTAAAATGGGAGTTTAACTTTATTGATAGTTTGGGAAAGGCGTCTGCTTTATCTACAGATCAAATTGATGTTGAAAATGCTGATAGATATGGAATTGAATTTATTGATGAGAACAACAAACCACAACATCCAATAATTTTACACAATTCTCCTAGTGGTGCAATTGAGAGAATTATCTATGTCTTATTGGAAAAAGCTGCAAAAGATATCAAAGAAGGAAGAAAACCACAATATCCATTATGGCTAGCTCCAACACAAGTTAGAGTAATTCCATTAAAAGAGGAATTTTATAGTTTTTGTGAAACCTTGGTTGATAAAATTTCTAGTAATAATATTCGTGCAGACATTGATGACAGAAATGAAAGCATTGGAAAAAGAATACGTGATGCGGAAAAGGAATGGATTCGATACATTCTGGTAATTGGTGAAAAGGAAGTAAATTCTGAAAATCTTAGCATTCGTGATAGAACTACCGGCGATGTTCGAGAATTACCATTAGTTGATTTCTTGAAGGAAATAAATCAGCAGACACAAGGAAAACCATATACTGGTTTGAATTTGTCAAAACATCTCTCAGAGAGACCCCAATTAATGGTGTAAGAAATGAGCTATCTTGACTTGTACATGAATAATACCCCCTTGATTACTTCTGATGATGATTCTGAACCAGTAGCAACTGTAATTGGTATTCCGTTTGATGCAACTCATTCTTACAAGCCTGGTTGTAGATTTGGACCTGATGCAATTCGTGATTCGTTTAACAACATTGAGGTCTTTCATCCTAACCTGCAAGTGGATTTAGAAACTGTAAACATTGAAGATTTGGGAAATACCAAACACACAGTAGTTACATCTGAAATGATTGATATGGTAAAAAAAATTACCACCGAACTTTTAGCAAAGAATAGGCAACTTTTCTTTTTGGGTGGTGAGCACTCTATTACATATGGTACATTCACAAGTTTCCCAAAAGAAACTGGCTATGTTGTATTTGATGCTCATTATGATTTGCGAGATGAATTTGCAGATACTAAACAAAGTCATGCATCGTATCTTAGAAGAATTGTTGAAGACAAAGGCTCTGAAAATATCTTACATGTAGGTGCTAGGGCATTTGTTAAAGAAGAACTAGAATTTCTACGAGAGAACAACATCAAAACAATTTCTGATAGAGAAATTCGGGAAGGAAAAGGACCTCAAATATTACAAGATTATGTATCTACTTTTGATTCAATTTATTCTAGTTTTGATCTTGATGTATTGGATCCTGCATTTGCTCCCGGTGTGGGTAACCCGGAGGCTGTAGGTATTACATCTAGGGAACTGTTTGACTTGATTTACTCTTTTAAAGAAACCAAAGTTATTGGTGTAGATATTGTGGAACTTAATCCATATCATGATGATGGCTCTACTGCATCTCTTGCAGCAAAAATAATGTCTACGATGATTGCCATAAATTTGTCACAAAATTAGTAAATATTTTCTTAATAATTATCCAGAAAGTGTCAGTTTAACTTTGATCAATATTATAGTATTTTAAACAAATTTACCCTTCAGAACTTGGGTACATATTATAAAAAAATTTGGTATTGTCTCCGTAATAGTTTTGTAAATTTTGACTCTGTATTGTTTCAATTTTATCTCTGCTCACTTTATTAGCTAGTGATTTGGGGGTATTTCGTGTTAAATAATCTGCGAGAGAGTCTTAATCCTGTACTTGAAAAGATTGGAAAGGGATTCGCATCAACGGGACTGCCTCCTAATTTTTGGACTTGTGTTGGTCTTGTGTTTGCATTGATTTCTGCTGTAGTGTATGGTCTGGGAATTGAATTTGGATTAATAATTGGAGGAATTTTGTTGCTTGTTTCGGGATTCTTTGATGTGGTGGATGGACAAGTAGCAAAAGTTACTGGCAAGACCTCAAAAAAAGGATCTTATTTTGATTCTATGTTTGATAAAATTGCTGAAGTTGCAATATTTTTAGGAATATTAGTTGGTGGATATGTAGAACCATATCTAGTACTGCTTGCAATTACTTTATCATTATTGGTTAGTTATGCAAGAGCAAAATCTGATGCAATTAACATAAAGCTTCAAGGAGTAGGTATCGGTGAAAGAGCAGAAAGGCTTTTGGTAATTGCAATAATTGGAATAATTGGTTTCATGGAGTATGCAGTAGTAATTGTTGTAATAATTGCTGGAATTACTTTAATTCAAAGAATGGTTGTAACTGCAAAAAATATTAAGGAAGACTAGCGAAGTTTTCCACGATTTCTTCTACTGTCTGCAGATCTTATTTTAAGAATCTTGAAATGAATTGCACATGAAATACAATACGTTTTCAAAACTGTTGATGTTGCAATATATGCCCCTTGTGCACGTAGCTCTTTTGCTAGTGTATGCTCCACTAGATTTATTCTACCTGTGACTTTTTTTGCTTTGTCTTTTGGTACAGTTTGCCCACAGTTAGTACATTGAACTGTACCTGATGAACCCTTTCCACCTTTTGTTCGTCCTCTACTTGCTCGCTTTAGTGGCATAATTATAAAACTCATTTGCCTGTTTATATTCTTGAGCATTTTCTGAAACTCTTACCAATTCTACGTAATCACTAAATACTATTGAACTAGATTTTGCCCATGAATATTACCTCATGTTAAGATAATTTTGTTTAACGATATAGAAATTTGTAAATATATGCCTAAATTATGACTAAAATTCACTCATGTTTTAATTATAGATCAAATAATTTCTAATGATATCAATGAATGGCCTTTGTCATGTCTGCTTTACTTCAGGCGTCAAATTAGTAATATCAAAAGGAGTAATTCTCTGCCAGAATTGTCTTGATAAAAACAATGCAAAAAACTAAATCTACTATTCTAGGAATAAAAAGAAATGAAATTAGCTATTTTTTCTCATTGTGTGATTGATACAATTACTATTGATAATGCTAATTATGCACAAATTGGTGGCCCTGCTTGTTATTGTGGAATTACAGCTAGACAATTCAAATTTGATGTAGACTTGTTTACAAAATTTGGTCCTGATTTTCCAAAACAATATCTTACTGAAAATAAAATAAATTTTATAAATTCTGAATCAGAAAAAAATACTACTAAATTTATTATCTCTATCAATGGGTCAGATAGAACTCTTAAACTTGAAAATGAATGTGAATCAATAGATTACACTAGTGTTAATGCTGATGGGCATATTGTAAGTCCAGTTTATCATGAAATTTCTGATGATACTTTTAAAAAAATCAAAAGTGATTCAAATTTTCTTTTAGTTGATCCTCAGGGTTTTTTGAGGCAAAAAAATTCTCAAAATAATATTGTCTTGAAAAATGTCAATCTTGATTTATCAAACGTAAATGCAATAAAAATTAATCCTGAAGAAGGTCAACAAATTGTTCATGGGTCTAATGATGAAATTATGCTGGCATTACAAAAGAAAGGAATAGAACACGTATTACTTACAGATAAAAATAATGTATCACTTTTGGTTAAAGACCGAGTCTATTCTATTATTCTTCCAAATAAGATAATTTATGATACTACTGGGGTGGGTGATATTTTTTGTACAGCATTTTGTTGTACAATGCTTAAAGAAAAGGACTTTTTATGGGCACTTTGTTTTGCAGGAGGTGCTGCTCAGGCTGCTCTTGATTCAAAAAATATAGGTTTACAAAAAATTCCAAATAAGGGAATTATTCAAAGTAACGCATGTTATTTTTATAATCTGGTGAAATTCAGAGATTTGTAATGCATTATTCTTTTATTGAACTAAATAGTTTGTCTCTTATGTGCAAATAGGCATTTATGGTTCTGGAAATACAGATACGGCAGCAAAGACAATCAAAAAAATTCTAGATGAATCTGAAATTAAATCATTTACAATATCAAAATCTAAGAATAAACAACCTGATTGCATTATTGTTTTAGGCGGAGATAAGGGAGTTAGAAATTATTTTCATAGTACCTTTGATCCTGTTGCTCCTGTATTAGGAATTAGTGAAGGTGAATCAAGTGGATTCCTAGCTCAAATTGATCTTCGAGAATTTTCTTCTTTTGTAAATATCTTAAAAAAACAAAAATACACTATTGAAGAGGTTCCACGACTTGGTGTAAAAATTGACGGAAAAAATGTCTATCCAGTACTTAATGATGTTGCAGTATTTTCTTCAAAGAGTGCCATGTTGATGGAACATACGTTGAGTGTCAATGGTGATGAAGTTTGGCATGACAATAGTGATGGAATAATTATTTCTACTCCAATTGGTTCATCTGCATATTCAATGTCTGCTGGCGGTCCTGTTTTATTTCAAGATTCAGGAGCATTTGAAATAATTTCTGTAAACTCTCTTGATGTAACTAGACGACCAATCATTGTATCTAATAATAGTACTATTGAGATTAGTGATATCTATGCAAGACTACACTGTGAAGTTGTTCTTGATGGTTTAGACAGATACAAGGTAAACAAAACTGTTGAATGTACTCAATTCTTTCCTCCTGCAAAAATTATCCGACTTAAAAAATATACTACAGCAATTTCTGCACTTGCAAAAAAAGTACATCTTGCTGAAGAGTTGCTTAGCATGCCTCCAAGCTCCAAATTACTTCTAAAAACATTAGAGTATGAGGGTGCACTTACACAGAAAGATCTATCAAACAAAACTTTGCTTCCTGCTAGAACTGTTAGAATGGCACTAACTCATCTTTTACAAAAGGGATATGTCAAGAAGAAGGTCTCAATCAGAGATGCAAGACAGAAAATTTATGAAATATCAAAGACAAAATAATTATTTTTCAGACGCTGCTTTGATAAATGCTACAAAAGATTCTTCAGGAAATCCTGGCCTGCTATTGAATTCTGGATGAAATTGAACACCTAGGTAGAATTTGTGTGATGGAATTTCTAGAATTTCCATTCTTTTTCCTCTATCACTTTCAGCTGAAAATATCAGTCCATTTTTTTCAAATTCAGGAATATACTTTTTGTTGATTTCATATCGGTGCCTATGTCGTTTACTTATTGTCGTTGTATTGTAGATTTTTTGTGCATTTGTATTCTCTTTGATTGTTATTTCATTTGCACCTAATCTAAGAGAGCCACCCATATCTGAGACATTCTTTTGTTCCGGAAGTAGATCTACAACAGGATTTTTTGCGTCTGTTTTGATCTCTGCTGAATTTACATCTTCTAAATTCAAAACATTTCTTCCAAATGCGATTGCAGCTAGTTGGAATCCAAAACAGATTCCAAGGTATGGTATATTTTTTTCACGTGCATAATTTGCAGTTTGAATAATTCCTTCAGAACCTCTCGTACCAAATCCACCTGGAACTAAAATTCCGTCATATTTTGATAGTATTGTATAGTCTGTTATTGATTCAGAATCTATCCAATCAATATCTATTGATTTTTCCATTTGTGCCCCTGCATGTTTTAATGCATGATTTACACTCACATAGCTATCTGCAAGTTTAACATATTTCCCAACCATTGCAATCTTTACTTGTTGGTCTTCATGATTAACCATGCTCTGTGCAATCTTGTTCCATTTGTCCCAATTAGCTGAAGCATTTACCATTCCAACCTTTCCAAATTTTACAAATATTGAATCCATTATTCCTTGATCATATAATATCTGTGGTACTTCAAAGATTGATTTTACATCATGGCATGATAATACATCTTTTATTGATACATTTGTAAACATTCCAATCTTGGTCTTTGTTTTTTCTTCTAATGGCAATGTGCATCTAACTGCCAAAAAGTCTGGCTGAATTCCTATTCTTCTTAATTCTTGGACGCTGTGTTGTGTTGGTTTTGTTTTTTGTTCTCCAACTACATCCAGTGATGGAGCTAGTGTTACATGTACAAAAATTACACCTTGTGGCCCTTCTTCTACTTTCATTTGTCTTAACGCCTCTAAAAATGGCAATGATTCTATATCGCCAACTGTTCCTCCACACTCTACTATCAAAAAATCTAGTTTCCCATCTTCTGCAATCTTTCTAATTCTTTTTTTTATCTCATCTGTTATATGTGGAATTATCTGAACACATACTCCCAGATATTTTCCTTTTCTTTCTGCTTCAATTACTGAAGAATATACTTGTGCAGTTGTAATGTTGTGACTTTTTGGAATATCTTGATTCAGGAATCTTTCATAGTTCCCAATATCCATATCGCATTCGCCTCCGTCTTCTGTTACAAAGACTTCTCCATGTGCAATTGGATTCATTGTTCCTGCATCATAGTTTAGATAAGGATCTATCTTTACACAGGAAACTTTTTGATTAGATAATTGTAATAATTTTGCGATTGAGGATGTTGTTACACCTTTTCCAAGGCCAGACATCACACCACCTGTGACAAAAATATACTTTGTCTGCACATTAATGAATCAAGTGTCGGGCTTTTGTATGTTTTGACTATAACTCTTCGTTGAAATATCTTTTTTAGGCACATTTTGATCTGTTAAATTTTTAGTAGTTTGGATAATTACGATCTTTACAATTGTAAAAAAATCGGTTGTTTTTTTAACGAGTTTTAGGGATTTCTTGGGATGCTTTTTTATTTTTCTATGTATTTGAAGTAATGATAACCTCTAGAACGGTGGCCATATATGAAATAACATGTCTTTCCATCAACTGATACATGGCCCCACTCTTTGACGTGTTTAGTTTGTGCTAAAGTATCGTTTGTTTTTTAAGACTTTTTGTAAATAATGTAATCTTTGATTCTAATTTATTTTGAGGAGTTTTTTCAATTAATTTCAAATATGCACTACCAACAATTACTGCATCTGCTCCAGCTTTGATGTATTTTTTTACATCTTCGGGAGTTGAAATTCCAAATCCTAAACCAATAGGGATTTTTCCCTTTGTTTGTTTTTTAACATTTTTGATTGCTTTTATTGTGTAATTTTTAATTCCTGTTTTTACACCTGTTGTCCCATAAACTGCAACAAGATACAAGAATCCTGTAGATGCTTTGGCAATATTCTGTATTCTTTTTTTACTAGTGTTTGGAGATATTAGAAATATTGTATCTGAATTATTTTTAGCAGCTTTGAGATATTCTTTTGATTCTTCAATTGACATGTCTGGAAGAATGAATCCATCAATTCCTGCTTTTTTTGCTTTTGAGATAAATTTTGCATATCCCATATGATACAAGATGTTAGTGTAAGTCATTAGCACCAGAGGAATGTCTGTCTCTTTTCTGATTTTTTTTACAATGCTGAAAAATTTGGTAATATTTGTGCCTTTTTTGAGGGATATAGTACTTGCATTCTGAATTACTGGTCCATCAGCTATTGGATCTGAAAATGGAAAACCTAATTCTATGATGTCTGCTCCTCCTTTTACTAGTCCTCTTACAGTCAAAATGGTTGCTTTTTCATTTGTAAATCCTACCATAATGTATGCTATCAGAGCCTTTTGATTTTTTGCCTTAAGTTCAGCAAACTTTTCTTTAATCTTTGACATTTCTCTTCAAATATTTTTGTACTTCTTCAACGTCTTTATCTCCACGTCCTGAAAGTGTCACAACTATTGATTCTGATTTCTTTCCTTTCCGCGCTACTTTGATTGCCTCTGCTATTGCA
>JADFLN010000019.1 GCA_022564385.1 Nitrososphaerota archaeon
CTTGCAGGATCTGATCCATCGTCTTTTTGGAATGACCTCCATTCTGGACCTGATGCTTGTATTTTTTCAGAATTTACAAAACCACATTTTGAGCAAAATTGTTCTCCAGTATCCTCATCAGTCAATAAAGAATTTTTTCCACAACGTAAACAACTAGAATTTGATTTGGAAGTTACCATGTAAACTAGCAAAGTTGTCTCATACGGGCAATTTAAACGAGTATAATACAAGTTAATTCACTCATACAAAATGAGAAAACTTCATGTTAATGAAGGAAAATTAAAACTAGATTAGAGTAAAATTCATTTTGCTTTCTCAGTTTAGTATCAATATGGCATAAAGTGAATTTTGATAAACTACAATTCAGTATATTCAAAAGAAACACCAAGCCAAAAATAATTTGAGCCTAATAGTGTCCACATTTGAATAACAAAAAACACGATCTATTTATCACATAATTCCCTAACTTTTTTGAGAGGCATTGGTGCGTGTAGCGTTTATAGTGTTATTTATCCTCATCGGGGTTGTTACAATTTCTGAAATTAGTCAAAGTTTTGCAGAAAAAGGTGAAGTTCCTAACTGGATAAAGACAACACTAGCACTATGGTCTAATGGTGAAATAACAAATGAAGAGTTTGTAAAGGCAATTGATTATCTAACAGCTAAAGGAATTGTAACAATTTCATCCATTAATGACAAAGAAGTTCAAAGACAAGTAGAATATCTAAAAGCAAAGAGTGAAGTATTCCAAGAAGAAGTCAAGGATCTTCGTGAAGAAAACAAAGAATATAGAATTTTACTAAAGAGTCAAGAGATAAATAAATCAACTAACACATCTACTAAAAACCCAAGGAGTATGGAAGTTTGGGTTTTTTTCGTTCTGTTAGGTCTTGTGATGGATATTGTAGGAATTTGGATGATAGTAAAACCATTACTCAATAGAGTTTACAAAAATAAAGAAGGTTGGGAAAAAAGAAAATTGATATCTGAACATATGTCTAGACATGAAGACGCAAAGGCATTGATTGGCATTGGTAAAAGTGCAACAAATCAGGATTTTGCCAGATTAGAAAAATATGTCTATGAAAGATTAGGCCAAGAGATGCCATACAAAGAAAATCAAAAATCATTAGCGTATGCAGGATTATTTATTATCACATTTGGATTCATTTTTCAGATGGTTGGATATTATGCTCAATCATTACAATGAGGACATTCATCTACATTTTTCTTGACATACGCTGTAAACAGAGTTTCACAATCCAAACGAATGTTTTTTTGTAGACTTGTTTTCTTTTTAGAATTATAGCTTTCAAGCTGAAACTCATTCACTTCCAAATGAATATTCGTCTTCATCATAATCATCTATCTCAATAAAGTAATGTTTTCAATGTTTTTTCGTATTTCTTTTATGAAAACGCAAGTTCCCAGAGTTTCTATATGCTTTATACACCCCAACAGTTACTTTTGTCATACTTTATCACGTCTATTAACGTCTAAAAAGACTTCAATTAGTTTACGTGATTTACATTTCAATATGCTTAAGTTCATTTAAAAATTAGAAAATTTATGGATGATGAACTAAAAAAAACTCTTTCAATAAAGATAAAACGCTTAGATATGTTCCCAAACCACTTTTTTGGGATTGCTGAGATTAACAATGAAGACTACAAAATTAACATTCAAGGTCAGAGTATAATGAGGGAGAAATTAATCAAACTACCAATCAAATTTAATGATGAAAAAGCATTAGTACATCTAAATGGAATTAACGGTGCTCATTTTGAAGATATTCTTAACTATAAAGGAGAATCAGAGTGGATAGAAATTGATTCGGATGGAATTTTGTATTATTTAGCAGATCATCAAGATCAAATTACCAATATAGATATTCTGAGTAGGTACTAAGCTCTTTTTGTTTTTGCAAAATTAAATTAAAAAAATTTTTGAGAAATGCCACCATTGATCTAAAAAATTCGATGAATAAGAAAATAGATAATATATGATGAACATCAAATAGTATTAGAATTGATTCTTGTTGACAAAAAAATATTTGCAGGTGGCCTAATAATGATAATTGTAGGAATAATATTCACAGTAAGCATCAATGCCACAATACCAATAGGTCAAACAGGAATGACTGATGAGGAAATAATAGACCTGTTAATAGCACAGCAAGAAATACAAGATTTCAACACACTATCAGGCATCTTAATTGGAATTGGATTTTTGTTAGTATTGATTAGTTTTGGCGCTAGAAGGAAGAAAGGTAGTGTGAAAAAAGAAGAAAAAAAGCCTGCAAAATAATTCAAACCTTTTAATCTTAATTTATACAAATTACACTATTGATCCATGCTGAAATCAGTATATACCCAATGGCAACAAGGACTACCAGTGCAAGTTTTTACATTGCAAAAGCAATAGAGTCAATCCAGAATATTGAAAATCTTAGATATGAAATTAATTCAATGGGAACAGTTTTGGAATCAGATAATGTTGAAATAATTTATGCAGCATCAAAAAAAATGATTGACACGGTTCACAATCTAGGAATAGATAGAGTTGAAGTTGTAATCAAGATTGATTCAAGAAGAGACAAACATGTCACGATAGAAGAAAAGATTGATTCAATCAAAAAACATATGAAAAATTGATTTATTTTAAAAAAATCAAAACATATTTTTTAAAATTAATTTCAAAAAAAATAACTAGTCCCATATGGACATTAACCCAATCAACTATAGTCATAATATTTTTAACGTTGCCAAACTCTTCTCCTTCAAGACTCACAAACAAGAGATGATTATTTGGGAGAGGTATTGTGATTCTCTTTATTTTATCGTATGCAACAATTGCATATTTCCCATTTCCAATCTTTGCAGAGAGTTTATCACGTTCTTTCTAAGATTCAATGGATCTCTTTAGCGATTCTTTGGTTTCATCCATTGTAAGATAACTAGTTGTATTATCACGAATACTATTCCAAAGAATATTCCCATCATGATCACAGATCATTGCAACCCGTGAACTAGGAATTTCACCTAAAATCATATTAAGAAGTTTTTCTTCAGATTCATTGACATTTTGTGACATAATAGACATTACCATACAACGGTATTAAATGAACATAATCTTGATGTGTAATTTTCTTTAGAATTGTTTGAAAATTTCGAATATTTTTAACAGGTTTTAGAAAGTACCTAAAGCTAGAACTGTTTTAAGATTTTGAAATGAGTGCTTCTCTGAGCTGGAATTCGTCCAATTTCTTTTACCATAGTTGCAAGTTCTTCAACAGATGATGTAGTTGGCTTTCCTGCAGCACGATAAATTTCTTCAGAGAACGCAGTACCTACCAAGTCACTTCCACCATTTGATAATGCAACTTGTGCCAGTTTTTTGCCATACGCTACCCAATAAACAGAGATATTATTTAGTACATTTGCAAGCATAAGTCTTGATAGTTCAATTATTCGTAAATCATACACAGATGAACATTCATTATTTACCAGATGCTCTTGTTCAAGTTCAGTATTATCTAAACTAAACTTTAATGGAATCAATGTAAGAAACCCCTTTGTCTTTTTTTGTAATTCACGAATCTTTATGAGATGATCAATAATGTGTTCTGGTTTTTCTATGTGACCATAAAGCATTGTAACATTGCTTTGAATCCCCATGTTATGTGCTTCTTCAATAACATTAAGCCAATCTTGTCCCGAACATTTTCCTCGAACAATTTTGTTTCTGATTTCTGGATGAAATAGTTCTGCACCACCGCCCGGCATAGAATCAAGCCCAGCATCTTTAAGTCTAGATAAAATTTCTTTGGTAGAATTTTTTGTCAGTTTTGACAAATAGTAAATTTCAGCTGCAGTCAATGCTTTAATGTTTAGTTGAGGGTGATTCTTTTTGATAATTTTCATCATATCTTCATAGTATTCTAGTGGAAGATTTGGGTGGAACCCACCAACAATATGAACTTCGGTTGCACCCATCTGTATGGCAATTGCAACTCTCTGTTCGATTTCTTGTGGAGTTAGGGTGTATGCATCATCTGCCCCTTCCTTTCTATAAAATGCACACATCTGACAACTGGCAGCACAGACGTTTGTATAGTTCATGTAATAAGATGCTGCAAAAGTAACAGTATCACCAACTAATTTCTTTCTCGTGATATCTGCAACAGCCCCAAGTAGGTGTAGATTATCATAATTCATCAGTTCAAGACCGTCTTTGTAGGATAGTTCTTCTCCAGCAATTGCGCGATCTAAGGCTTGAGAATCTCCAACTAGTTGTTCAAGCATATTGGATTATTTTTTCATCAAGATATATTCCTTATAGTCTCAAGAAATAAGTAACCAGTCATAATAGCACTATTATGGTACTTCCTCTAGTTGACGAACACAAACCAAAATGCTACTTGTGTCATGAAGGTTTTGAGGACATTGAAAAACTCAAGGAACATCAAAATATAGAACATAAAGACTTTTTTGAATCAAATAAAAAACAGAATAATCGAGAGTCAGCACCTGGCGATGTTACTGTATTTTAGATTTCTGTTCTTTGATTGATTTTAATAGTTCTTGGGCAATTTCTTTGGAAATATTTGCCAAGTCAAAGTGATTATCAATTGATAGTGCTTTTTTGAAATGTTTTATTGCATTGTGTAATTGTCCCGTTTCACCTAATGAAAGCCCTTTGTATGCAAGTGCCATTGCACATTTTTTGTCAATCTTCAAAGCTGCGTCATAGCACTCTATTGCCGCATCATACTTTTGGTCTGAATGCAATGTTGCCCCCTTATTGAGTAATGCGTCAATATTATTTGGAGAGACAGCAAGCGCCTTGTCATATGAACGAATAGCGAGTTTGAATCGCCCCATGTTTTGCAGAGTTGCACCTTTGTCAACAAGTATGCTAATGTTGTCAGGCTCTCTTTTGAGAGCCAAATCATAGAGTTTTAATGCATCAAAATAATTTCCATCCTCAGTAAACTCAAAGGCTTCTGCTAACATCTTGTCTATTTTATTACTCACAGTATTAGTTAATATTTTGTTAATAATATAGATTCACAATTAGTCAATACAAAATCAAGATGCATCTCTATCTCTAGGATCAATCTTCAATGACTTGCTGAAGCATTCCGTTGCTTCCTCATATCGACCCATACTTCTTAGTGTAATTCCTTTGTTATTCCAAAGATCAGGATCATTTTGATTCAAAAGAAGTGCTTGCTCAAAGAAACCAAGTGCATCATCATACTTTCCATCCTTCAGTAACGATTGCCCTTTTGATACAAGATCTTGTATTTTATCCATGAATGTATAATGATTTTATGGAATTTATGTGCGTGTAGTGAAAGAATGTATGTCAATTTTATAAGAATATTGGATAAAGTGCAAGTATTGCCACGATTAACATAACAAGACTTTGTTTGTTAATTTCAACACGTTGAACCGTAAAACCACTTTTTGTAAAACCACCTTTACGAAGTCTAAACACAGAGTAAAAAGCAATAGGAATACCTGCTCCAACACCCAAACTTCTAAGAAATTCAGATAACATGGCTTCCATTAATAATCAGTTTGAAAATGGTTTAAAAAAAGTTGAGGGTCAGCTTTTCGTTATTATACACAGACAATCAGGCATAGATCACTTCTAATTCCGACAAATATATGACACGATAACCTGAAGATCATTAATGATTATTTCATGAATAATTCATGTACCAAATAAAATGCAAAAAGAATGGAATAGATGTGATATTATTTAGAAAAACAAACAATCATTCTATTACTGATTACTAGTAATCCAGAAAAAGTTGTTACTATATTAGACAAATCGTGCATAGTATAGTATCGTAGTGGTGTGAGTTTGCATATCCGTTAGGAAAGGCTGAATTAACTAATCAGCTACGAAAAAAATAGTTTAGAATCTAAATATACTCATCTTCATCGATTTTATCAGTCTCAGGATCAAGTATTTCCAAATGATATAGAATACTATATCTTTGATTCATATTTCATATACCACTAGAACAGTATTAGATCTTGTGGAATTTTATTAGATTATAGATTACCATTTTGGTCAATTCATAGAAAGAGTTTAGAATCTCAAGTCTTGATTAGTCTAGGATCTTACATGTGTGTTAAACTTACAATGACTACATGAATCATTTCCAGATGTAGAATACGACAAACCACAATTTGAACAAACAATAAAATCTACCATACATACTACGTCAAACAACGTCATAAATATCTGTCAAAAAGAGTTTAGTATCTAATTTTTCTAGTAAAAAAATAACAATCCAATTAGCATTAAGGCTATTCCAATTGTTGCTATCAATATCTCTTTTTTAGACATGATCCCACTTCACTGACTTACACCTCTGACATACAATTACTATTGCGATAATTATTACAGATTTCATGACAATTTAGAAGTATGAGACTAGGGAATTATCATCCCACATTATTTTTATGACCAACATCTCCACAAGCCATACATGGAGTTTTGTCTCCATAAGTTATATGGTTTTCAGCATCAGGTACATAAAGCTCATATATTTCTGAGCAAACTAGACATTGATATTTTTTTAATTGAGGCATAATAAAGATAAAATCTTAATACTTTTATAAATTTCTACTAATGATTTAATTTTTTAAAACAATATTGCAATATGTATACAAACGAATACTGCAGTATACAAATCAAAGATGTTATAACATAGTTTCACGTAGTAAAATAATGGCCAAGTAATGGAACTATTGTCATTGACTTGTCATCATTTTGGTGACAGGTAATTCTAAATTGATTGATGTGTTTTCTGTGTGTATTTTTTTTCCATGTATGTTCATTTCAAACATACACTTAGACATTACTGGTTCTATCAATGTTAATTTGGAATAAAGCCACTCACACGCTGTAACATAATTATCTGAAGAAAATGGCTTATTCCCATTTATGATTAGATTCTAAACCCTTTCTATGAATTGACCAAAATGGAAATAGATTATTCAATAAAAGTAAACAAATTTACAAATATTCAGTGAAAATTTAAATAAATTTTTCTTAATTATATGATGTGAAGATGGATGAGACAGATGAAAAGATTCTCAAAAATTTGATGATGGATGCAAGACTATCAGCAAGACAACTTGCATTAAGACTTGGAATGTCAACAGTTACCATACTATCTAGAATCAAAAAGTTAGAAAAAGAGAGGATCATTCAGGGATACACTACAATTATTGACCATGAAAAACTAGGATACACACTTACTGCAATTATTGAAATTATAGCCAAAAATGACAAAATTGAAGATATTGAAGACGCAATATCAAAATTTGAAAATGTGTGTGGAGTTTATGATATTACAGGTTCTACAGATATGATGATCATAGTAAAATTCAAGGAGAGAAGTGAATTGAGCAAGTTTGTAAAGGGGTTGGCGTCTATCCCATACGTGGAAAACACTATTACTCATATGGTTCTAAATACAGTAAAAGAAGATTTCAGATTAACATAGGTGAGAAAAATTGAAACGATTTAGTATTTTTATAATTTCTATAATTATCATAGGGTTATTACAAATAACTTATGCACAAACTGATGAATTAAACATGGAACTAGAAGTTTCGGATGAAGAGAAAATAATACTATTTGGAAGTTTTATAATTGCAATCATTGCAATTGTTTTATTTTTAACAAAAGATATCATACTTAGAAAAAAGACATCATATGATATGGAAGATCTTGAATCAAAGAAAGACAGAACATACGAAAAGTATCACTCTGACTGGGGAGAAGAATATGAAGAAATAGGAAATAGAAAAAATTCAAAAGAAAGCAGAGAGTTTCGTGATGCAGCAAATAATGATGAGCTTCCAAACTACTATGAGGCATTAGGAGTTCCAAGAGATGCAACACAAGAAGAGATCAAAAAGAAGTTCAGAGAACGTGCAAAGAAGATCCATCCAGACAAAACAAAAGGAAATTCTGAGGAAGCAATGGTAGAATTAAACAAAGCATATGAAATACTTTCAGACAAGGAACGCAGAACAGATTATGACAAATATCTAAAGGTTGACTAGACAGATTCAAGTTTGATGATTATCATACTAAGCTCAATTGAATTTGGAGTCTGTACACTGTTTGTAAGATTGGTAAAAATTTCAAGATTCAGCACTTTCCCATTAGATTCGATTTGAGTGGAAATTTTGATATAAGCAAATTGGGTATTTGGACCAAGCATTTTTTTTGTCAATAATGGAATTATAGAAAGATTTTCTATTACTCCTTTGAACTTGTAGGCAAATTTATCTGAAAAATACACACCACCACGGGTAGTAGGCTCATTAACTGGGATAGGTGAATTTGTTATTGATACACTAGAAATTGGAAAAGTATCATCATTTAGGTAAAGTAAATATTTTGGAGAGTTTTTTTCGTTAAAATTAATTAAAATTTTAAGCAAATCTAAATTTAATGACATCTAAAATTAGCTAGATCATAATTCTATTGAGTGTTCCGTTAAAAGAAATGACATTCAAGGGCGTTTTATGTTAAATTTGGTAAAAATATTTCATATCTCCACAATCTCTGCATGTGATGCTTGCTTGATTTTGGTTAACTTGAGCACTTCCACATTCAACGCAAATTCGAATTTTGGAATTTACAAATTTTTGCATGAACATCAAGATCCTCATTGTATTAGTAGATTTGAGGGATGGTTTGTAATGTCTTTGTGAATATTAGCAATTGATTCGTGTTTGAATGTTAGGTTACATCTAAAGCATTTCCACGACTGTGTCATCATAATTCAAAGTTAAATTTGGAATATAACCTCCACGTAGAAATCGTCCTACCGACTCATCAGCAAGATCTAAATATTATTTTTGATGAAAAAGAGTTTAGAATCTAAGGATTAGTAATCTCGTTTACTGTTTTTTACAGATACATTCAGGGCGTTTTAGATGACACTTGTTACAATAATGTCTTTGTGTTCGAGCTACTGCCATAGTCAAACATTTCGAGTAAGTGGATAAAGGTTTACTGTTTGACTTTGATCCGAGCCGCCCAGTTACGTAACTTTGAGTGATTTTTAGCCTAAATCAAATTCAAAAAAAGAGTTAGAATCTAAATCTTGTAACATATCACTAAAACAATTTCAAATTAACCAAGTTTAGGAGAATAAACTATTTTTTTTTGATTTACTCATGGTAAATAATACCTGTACATAGGATGTGTCAATTAGCATAACTTAGAAAAAAGCATAGTCAACTATGCTATTTTCTTTTTTGCATACCCCATTTAAGGGCGAATTCTTCTTTGGTCATTTTGATTAAAGATTTACATTTTAGACATCTACGTGTTTTATTGGTCTTAGAATATCTCCAAAGATGAGCTTCACTTTTTTGATGACAGTTCATGGTTAACTGTATTTGCACCCATATTTGTACCGACTGTTGATTTAGTATAATTCTCATCCTTCCCAAAAAATAATTTTAAATCAATGATCATTTAACTCAAATCTCTCTGCAAACTCTGGATTCAACAAAGTCTTACTATTTGAATTCTGTTAATCCACATTTTCCACAGGTGTGTCTGTCTTTATGTTCTGACATAAATACACCTTTACCACATCTGGAACAAATTTTTCTGAGTCTTGTTATTTTATCTCCATCTATTTTGAAATATTTGTAAACATTTGGGCTTGAACCTTTTTTACCTTTTTTTTCTACAGGCATTATTCAGATTTTTCCTTTTTAGATTCTTCAGTAGGTTTCTCATCTGCTTTTACTTCTGTATTTGTTTCCTTAGCCGAAGCTTCTTCTGTTTTTGTTTCCGCTTCTGCCAATTTTGCTTTTGTTTTTTCCAGTCTCGAGAAAATTGTTGGATTGATGTGTTTTTTTGCTAATTCTTCATCATCATAAACATAGAAAGTTCCTGTTATCATTGGTTTTCCTACCTGATTTTTTAATCCCATTGGAATTACAATCTTACCGTCTAGTTTGAATTCTTTAGTAATCATTTCTACTGCTTCAAGTTTTTTGAGTTTACCTCCTAATCCTGCAAAATTACATGTTATCTCTCTTCTAGATAAGAAATCATTTTTTACGTCTGTGATTGTCTCAATAATGGGCATGTACCCAAAATCCTTTGGATATTTCATATAAACCTTAGTTGTAATTAGAAAAGAAATTAAAGAATTCCTGTAAACTAATATCATGGAACGCTATATGCTACATTTTAAAAATAAAGGCTATGGTCCTGAACATTCACGCGAGATAATTTACAAGGCTAGAGATCTTACATCTGACATGAATGTGTCTGTAAGAGTTGCTAGAATTGCCACAAAATTTGTAGAGTTCGATGTAGGGGTTGAAAAAGAAGATCTTGACAAACTTGTTGAAAGGCTATCTCCAATTGGACCTTTAGATAATATTCGACATGTTATAGAAGAAAAGATCGGTAAAGAGCAAGGTATCAAAGATGGAATTTTCTACTTTAACAATGAAAGATTTTGGGAATGTCATGAGGCATTTGAAGGTGCTTGGAAACAAAGTTTTGGACGAGAAAAAGAAATTATTCAAGGAATTCTTTTATTTGCTGTTGCATTTGCTCATGCTCAGGAAGATGAACTAAGTATAGGAATTGGAATGCTACGTAGAGTTTTAGAAAAATTAGGTACTTCTCCTTCCATGTATAATTCAATAGATGTTGATAGAATTAGAAACAAAGCAGTTGAAATGCAACAAGCAAACAACTTGACTATGTTTGAGATTTAATTAATTCTAGAGATTTTAAAACTACTTCTGCACCTTGGAGTAAACCAATACTTCCTTTCTTAGCTTGCTCTTCAGTCATTCGTGTTGTTCCATCCTTTTTAATAAAATCACCTGAAACTAAAATAGGTACAGGGTCATCACTATGTCCTTTGTAAATACATGGTGTTGAGTGATCAGCTGAAATGATGATTGCAACTTTACTTGAATCTATATTTTCAAGAAGGGTTTTGAAGAACCTCTGATCAATTTCTTCTATGTTTTTCATCTTACCTATTGCATCTCCATCGTGACCAAACTCATCTGGTCCCTTGAGATGAACATATATTGCATTTTGAGTTTCCATTGCCTTTGCAGCAACTCTTGCTTTTTCTTCATAATCTGTTAATCCACCAGCTTCAAATGCTTTCATTTTAAGAACTTCTGAAATTCCAAGTTCAACTGGCATGTCAACTATGCATGAAAATTTCATAGCATATTTTTCATTAATTGGAATAACATTTGGATATTTGTTACCTGCATCTCTAAGTAAAATACAACTAAGTTGCTTTTTGTTTTGTTCTTGTCGTTTCTTGTTAATCTTACTATCTTTCAAAATACTGATTGATTGTTCTGAAAACTCATTTACTAAATCTGCCGTGAATTTGGCATCTTCTGTTTCTTCTAGAGGTAGACATTTTTCAATTTTTAGGAAATCTCCAACAGCTTTTGCTACTCCCATGCCTCCAATATTACTATATGCTGGATCTGTATTGGTAATTTTTGAAGATAATTTTCTAGATTTTACTCTAATTCTAACAGTTACTCTATGTCCAATTGTTGGAGAAACCACAACTGATGTATCGGGATCTGAAAATTTGATCTTTTCCTCAATTTCTCTTGCTATCCCATCTGCATCTTCTCTCTCAATTTGTCTCCCAGCTCTTCTATCTGTGATTATTCCTTCCTCATTTAATGTAGAATAATTTCCTCTTAGTGCTAAATCTCCGTCTTTAAAATCGATCCCAATCCCTATACCTTCTATCACCCCTCTTCCAACATAATCTGAATGATCAAATTTGTACCCTAACATGTTGAAAACAGCAATATCTGATTCAGGTGCTATTCCTTTTCCAACCGAAATTACCTCACCTATTGAACCATTACTGGCAATTTTATCTAAAGTTGGTGTTTTTGCAGCCTCTAGTGGGGTTTTTCCATCCAAATCTGGATGTGGAAGATCACCAACTCCATCTAAAAGAACATAAATCAAATGAACATTGGAATTATCCATTATATTTCCTGTTCATTCAAGATCTGATACTTTACTTTAAAGCTTCCATCAAAATATGCGATCAAAAAAAAATATGCATTTTTGATGAATGTACTATTTTCCTAATCTTATAAGAATTCCATAGCAAATTTTTTATTTTGAATTTAATCTAACTTGAGTAAACATTTTAACATCCATTTACTTTCAATAACAATTATGGGGGATATGCGTAAGGGATATGTTTCTGAGCGCTTCATGATTGTTGCAAAAAAAGATGACAAAGTTGTTGATCCAAAAAAATTTCCTTATGCTCCTGGAAATGAATCCATGACAAATCCTTCAGTTTTATCTCTTGTTGAAAAAGAAGGAATGTTACAACGTCTTCAAGACAATGAGGATGAGTATGTAAAGGGTTGGTCAATTAGAGTTTTTGAAAGTAAGAACCCCATTGTTTCAATTGATACTGAAAACTCTTACAGTGAAAGACCCTTCTATAGCGAACCTGCATATGGTTATCATTACATTATAGTAGCATCACCAAAAAAGACAGATACATTTGCAACAATTGCTCCTGAACAATGGTCAAATGTTCTTGTTGTTGTTCAGGATAGACTGAGATGGCTTTATACCCAAAAGGGGGTCACTTATGTTTCAATTTATGGTGATCATGGTGAGCTAGCTGGAAATACGAATCCTCATCCTCATCTTCATATTCTCACATTTTCAACAATTCCTCCAATAATTGAAGAGGAAGCAGAAGCCTCACATAAAATTCTGAATGAAAAAGGTGTTTGTTCTATGTGTCAGGTTGTAAATGAGGAAATTGGTGGTCCAAGACAGATTCTTCAAACAGACGGGTTCATTGCATTTTGTCCGTGGTCTCCTTCTTACCCATACGAATTTTGGATTTCCCCCAAAAAACATAATACTAGTTTCTCAAAAATCACTCAAAAAGAAATAAATGATTTATCATTAATTCTAAGATCCACTTTGGGTGGCCTTTCAAAAGCTGTCAAAAATGTTTCATATAATTTGGTATTTCATCTTTCTCCTGAAAAGAAAAATAGTAAACAAATTCATTGGCATATTGAAATTTATCCCATTACCAAACCTTGGTCTGGATTAGAACGTGGATATGGGATTTTCGTAAATGATATCTCTCCTGAACAAGCTGCAGAAAAGCTTGGTGCAACATGCAGGAAAGAATTGGCTAACCTAGTTGGAATTATCTAATTTTTTGAATGGTTTATTTATCAACTAAAATTTGTTAGAATTATGGCATCTGAGAAATGGATTGCAATAATCAGTGTTGCATTGTTTGCAATGTTTGTAGGCGAAATGCTTTCAGTTTACAACTTTATGATCAATATACCTGTAAATGATGAATTTTTGAGATCATTTGAACCAGATCCAAAAATAATTCAGTTTGTCTCAATTGGTGTTGCACCAGCTGGAATTTTAGCTGGAGTCGCTTTTTTACTGTCAAAACAATATGGTTCAAAACAAGTTGGCGGGATGATTATTGTCGGAGGATTAATTATGTTTGTAGGAATGTTTGTCTGTTATTCAATGTTGGATAAAATTGATGATAAATTTATTACAGATTTAGTAAGATATGTGCCAATTTTGTTTATGATATTGTCTGCTCCTGTTATTGGTGTAGGGATTTATTTGACCAAGCTAAAAAAGAAGCACCCAAAAAAAGAATACTTCTAAACATGATCAAATCTTAATTCATTTGCAATATGTTTAAACCCAAGTTTTTCATAAAATAGTTTTACATCATCTGTGCAGCCTAAAATTGTTTTGTAGCATCCTCTATCTTTTGCAAATTCAAAAAGATACGTGATAATTTTTTTACCAATTTTCTGTCCTTGAAAATTCTTGTCTATTGCAACATCCTCAATATGACCTACTAATCCTCCCTCATGAATGAATTTTGGCTCAATTAGAAGTGTTGAAGTTCCTACTATTTTTCCGTCTAATTCAGCAACTACAATTATGTGATCTGGATTTGAATTAATTTTTTCAAAAATCTTCTCAGCTTTGCTTCGGTCAATATCACTTGTTTGTCTTAATGAATCCAGTGTTGTTAGAAATCCATTCCATAAGTCGTCTTTTCTTAATTCTCTGATGGTTGGTTCACTCATTTTTATTTTCAGTTCTTCCCAAGTTTTTCAATATAGTATTGACATGCTTTTTTGTAAGATGATTTGTTACCAATATCTATAAATCCATTCTTTGTTATGAAACTACTTACTAATTTTTTCCTATTAATGGCTTTTTTAATAACATCATCCATTCCATATGGTTTATTGTTTGGAATAAGACCAAAAACTTTAGGTTCCATGACATAACATCCCATATTTACGTTAGCTTTAATCTCTGGCTTTTCATTCCAACTTAAGACCTTTCCATTTTTTGAAGTCTCAATTACACCGTAAGGTAAGCTAGTTTTGTACTCATTTAGACTAATTGTAACAAATGTCTTTTTTTTAATGTGCTGCTTTACCATATTTTTAAGATTAAAATCAAAAATTGAATCTCCATACATACAAACAAAAGTATCATCTATGAATTCTTCTGCAGTTTTGAGCTGACCTGCAGTAGCTAGTGGTTTTTTTGAAGTTGCATATTCTATGTTAACCCCAAATTTCTTACCTTCTTCAAAATATTCTTCAATAGTTTCTCTAAGATAACTAACACACAAAACAATTGATTTAATACCATTTTTCCTTGTCCAGTCAATTAGATGTTCTAAAATTGGTTTTTTACCTAATGGCAACATTGGTTTTGGAATATCATTTGTTAATGGACGAAGTCTTGTTCCTAATCCACCAGCAAGAATTACTGCTTTCACAAATGCTATTTGAGATGTGACTATTTATGTTCAAGGACAAATTTTGGTCAAACTAATATTAAATAATTTTTAAAATTTTTCTTAAAACATTATTTGGGGTTTCTCCAAAAACTATGATCATTGGCTCTTTTCCAAAATCCCCTTTGTGATAAATTACATCAGGCGCTTTCTTTGAGTTTTTAATTACACTTTTTATTCCCCATTGTATAGACGAACTTTTTAATCTTACATTTTTAGGTTCTTGATTTCTATCGTAATTGAAAACTGTTAATTTTGATTTTTTTATTTTTAATATAGTTGTGTTTTGATATTTTAAATTTATTGCAGATCTAATTTGTGGAAATCTCTTATTCATCGTTAACAATGCTGCTGCAACATGTTTTGAACCATTATATGTCAAATTTCCCGCAATCATCACGTGTTTTCCTGTTTTGACAATTCTTCCAGAGATACCTAGAATATCTTTTGTTGACTTTGGTTTTTCTTTGGAATATACAAAATTTGTTTGGCATTCAGGAATATTTTTGTAGATATTTTTGATTTCTACAAATTGATTAATTGCATCTGATAACTCTAACTTAATTTTATCATATTTTTGAATATCAGTAATTGCAATTCCTTTTCCTATATTTTTTGCATTTTTTATTGAATTATAGGTAAATTGTTTAGCAAATTTTACTGATTCTCTTATAGTTTTATTTTTTGCAAGTGCAAAAATCATGGCTGCAGAATAATTACACCCACTTCCGTGATTGATTTTAGAAATCCTGTCTCCAGAAATGAAATATTTGTTGTTTTTTTCTAGCACGAAATCTGATATCTGATTATTTTTTGTTACAATTCCTGTAATTACAATGTTTTTTGCTCCCATCTTCTGAATTATCTTTGCAATTTTTTCAAGAGTGTTTTTTTGATTAATTTTAGTTTTTGACAGAATTTCAGCTTCGAATTTATTTGGTGTGATTATTGTTGCAAGAGGAATTAGAAATTTTTCAAAATCTTTAATTGCTGAATTTTCTATTAATGATCCACCTGTAGTTGATTTCAGTATAGGATCAATGACTATTGGAATTTTTAATTTTTTTAATTGATGATATAATACTTTGATGATTTGAGAATTATACACCATACCAATTTTTATTCCATCAATTTTAAAATCTGATATAACTAATTCTAATTGATTTTTTAGAATTTTTTGTGATACTGGTTCAACTATTCCAAAACCTGAAGTATTTTGACTAGTAATGGCAGTGATTACCGTTAAACCATATGCATTAAACGATGAAAAAGTTTTGATATCACTTTGAATTCCTGCACCCGATGAAGGATCCGAACCTCCAATTGAAAGTAAATTCATAATGTTTTCTTATTTTCAGCACTAATCTATTTTTCCTTTAAATCTTAAATTTTTTGATATGTGTAATTGGAGTTTTTGATATCAATTTTATACTTTATTGACTTGGTAATACTATGAATAAAATCCCAATGGTATATGGTCACACACCCAACGAATTGCGATGTACTACTTGCTTATTGCCAATGCAGTACCAAACAATGAAAGACGGAAAATTTCTATGGCAATGTTTCAAATGTGGAAAGCAATATCTTGTTTCTAAAAATATTGACAATAAAATTGAAGAGTTCTGGAGTCCTCCTAGATGATAAATATGTCTGAAATAGAATCTCTAAAATCTGAAAATCAAACACTTCGGAATTATATTTCATTAGTTTTAGCAGAAATTGAATTAATACAAAGAGTCAGTGAGATTAAACAAAATTTTGTAAATTCCTCTGATTCTGAACGTATTATCACACCTATTTTAGAAAGAATATCTAAAATTAAATCTGAAAAACTGTCCTTGGAAGAAAAAATACATCTACATAATTTAGATTATTAGGATGACGCTTCAGTAATACACTCAAAAGAACAAAATTCATCTTTCATACTGTAAAATTCCCTACCACAATGTATGCATTCCCTGATTGCTCTCATTCTATCATATTGGGTAATTCTAACATATAAGATCGATCAATTTTCTTAATAAAGTGTCAAGAAATAATTAGCGATCAATATGTTTTGTACTTTTTTTTGATTGTTTAAATCAGGTAAACACATAGATAATTTTATGGCAACTCAGATGACTTCTGCACGACGTGGTGTTGCGACAGACGAAATGAAACAAGTGGCAAAAGATGAAGATGTTACACTTGAATGGCTAATTCCAAAGATTGCACGTGGTTCTATAATAATTCCAAGTAATAATATCCGACCACAAAAAATTCATAATGTTGGAATTGGTAAAGGCCTTAAAACCAAAGTAAACGTCAACATTGGAACCTCAACTCTAAATGTAAACTTGGAAGAAGAAATTAAAAAAGCTAAGATTGCAATAAAATATCATGCAGATACAATCATGGATCTTAGTGATGGTGGTGATATTAAAAAAATCAGACAGAGTCTTTTAGATGTTGCTCCAATAACTTTTGGAACTGTTCCAATTTATGAAGCATATAATTATGGTATTAATGTTCACAAAAATCCTTTGAATCTAACTGAAGATGATTTTCTAAATGCATTTGAAAACAATGTAAAAGATGGAGTTGATTATACCACAATTCATTGTGGTATTACAAAAGATATTGCAAAACGAATTCTGAAAGTTCAGAGATATGCTGGTATTGTAAGTAAAGGGGGGACAATTACTGCAGCATGGATGTTACAGCATGATAAAGAAAATCCATACTTGACTCATTATGATTATCTAATTGAAATTGCTAAAAAATATGATGTAACATTTAGTCTCGGAGATGCACTTAGACCAGGCTCAATTTTGGATTCTCATGATGAATTACAAGTTCAAGAAATGATCAATATCTCTCAATTAACAAAACGTGCTCACGAACAAGATATTCAAGTGATGGTTGAAGGTCCGGGTCATGTTCCACTAAATGAGGTTGCAGCAAATGTTAGACTCGCAAAATCATTAATTGGTGATGTACCCTATTATGTTCTTGGTCCTTTGGTAACTGATATTGCATCTGGCCATGATCACATTGCAAGTGCAATTGGAGCCGCAGTTTCAGCAAGTGAGGGTGTTGATCTTCTGTGCTATCTTACTCCTTCTGAGCATCTTGCTTTACCCAATGTAGAAGAAGTAAAAGCTGGACTGATTGCATATAGAATTGCTGCTCATGCGGGTGATCTTGTGAAAATTCGTGACAAGGTAATTAAATGGGATATGGAAATGACTGAAGCTAGACGTACTTTGAATTGGGAAAAACAACTTGCGTTATCAATCGATCCTGAGGCAGCAGCAAAGATCCATAATCGAACTGGACAACATCTCGGAAATAACGTTCCTTGTACAATGTGTGGTGGTGCTTGTGTTTATGTTATAATGCCACACCAAAAAAAGTATGAAAAAGAAAATAAAAATTTACAACAGATTGAATAATACTTTTTGAAGACTAGGAACTGTATTATAATTTTTCAGATCTTCCATATTTATCCACTTGTATTCAGAATTTTCCCAATTAAGTTTGATTATTGGATTTTCTGCTTCAAATAAAAATGGAAATATCTCCCACTCATGATTCTCATATTGAGGTGAATTAACTCTCATCTCTTCTGCAGATCTTACAAGTTTAATCATATCTTCAGTTATCCCAACTTCTTCAAAAATCTCAATCCTTGCCCTTTTTAGTGGCACTTCATTTTTTTCTATGATTCCACTAATTCCTGCCCATAACCCTTTCATTGATTTTACTTTATCACTTCTCTTTAGGATCAATAATTTCCCATTATTTTTAATGAACGATGTTACTATCTTAGTTGTACGCATCTCAGTTATTTTTCAACAACTTTTGCCATTTTTGTAAGTTTTTTGTAGGA
>JADFLN010000100.1 GCA_022564385.1 Nitrososphaerota archaeon
AATCATTGCACTATGTATTGAAATGAATGGTGAGATAATTAGTGATGATTTTGCAAATTCAAATGTAGCAAAGAATATTGGTTTGAAAATATCTCCAATCATGACTCAGGGAATAAAAGATGTTGGGAAATGGATTCATTATTGTCCAGGATGTAGAACAAATCATGCCAATAAAAAAGAGTGTCCAATATGTGGAACGCAATTAAAAAGAAAACTAGTCAAGGGGTAATTGCTTTCCATTCCATTCAACAAATGAACCGTCATAAAGTTTTATTTTATCAAATCCCGCTATCTTCAATTGTAAAAACAGGCTTGATGCTCGATGACCATGCATACAATAACAAATAATCTCTTTATCTTTTGAAATTTGATTTTGTGAAAACAATGTTTCTAGTGACTCCTTGTCACGAAACAATTTTCCACCATTATCAATTCCTTCTGTAAAAGGAATTAGTTTTGAGTTTGGTAGATGACCACCCATAAATTCTTGAGAACTTTGAGCATCTAAAATTTGGAAATTGTTTAGATTATCTTTCAAGAAATTAGATTCTATTCTGATTTCAGAATTTATTTTATGAGAAAATGTAGTTGGTTCATTAGAAGACGTTTGACGAGTTAGCTCAAAACCATGTTTTTGAAGATCAGATGCATTTGCATCAAGCAAGAAAGTTTTCTCATGTCCAAAATACATTAGTGTCCAAGCAATTCTTGCAGAAGATGGATCCATAGAATCTCCAATTAAAACAACAGTTTTGTTTTCATCTATTCCCAAATTATTGAATAGTTCAATAATTTTTTCTTTCTCAATAACAAGATTAGAACCATATTGATCAAAACGAATTACCTGTTCAACAGAGATAGATTGTGATTGCATAAGATGTCCATAAAGGAACATTGTTTTTGGACGTGTATCCAAAATTACAAGATTTGAGTCAGAGAGATGTTCTTTGAGCCAATCAGTTGATACTAACATAAAAAATTCAGATTTGTCAATTCATTTAATTGTATCATACATCATGCAAAGTTTTTTGGTTAGACTTTTTAAGAAATTTACTTTTGGATCCCAACATTTTTGTGATTTTCTTTGCACGAGCTTCACCTAGTGCTTCAACTTTTGCTAGCTCACTAGTTGTCGCAGTAAAAGCTTTGAAGGGTGTTCCAAATTTCTCAAGCATTCTAACTGCAAGTTTTTCCCCTATTCCGGGTAAACTACAAAGTACTGAGAGTTGTTGTTTTTGTAAATCAGAAGATTTTTTGATTTTCTTCAGAAATGGGCCTTTAATAGAATCTTTTCTTGAACACAATGACACCAATAATTTAGCTGTATGAGTAGCATTAGGAGTTGGAATTACTGGAATTTTAAAATCAAGAACAACAGTTGAAAGTGCCCCATAAAAAATCAGCGGATTCTCAGTGATTTCTTCAATTTCATCTACATTTCCCTCAACTAGAACAATAGGATGCTCAAAATGTTCCTTAAGTCTAGAACATTGATCAAAGAGTCTTCCATCAAAAACAGATGACATTAAATCACGAATACTCTTTCTCTCCACAATGGTTTCTGGTGCAACAATGTAATCACCAACTGGAAGTGTTTTCATCTCAACATTCAAGCCAACTGACTTTAAAAGTTCAGGAATTCCACTTTTTCGTTCTCGTTCATCTACAATAATTCGAAGATTTTCTAGATTCACATTCAGCACTTGTAAAGATTTGTTAATATCTTATTTGAAATCTATGTTAAAGATTATTTTCTAGGATTATCTTCCACTGGAGGAGATTTTGCAGGACCACTTTTCATCATTTCAGTAATTTTTGATTCTTGTTCTTTGAGTGATTCTTTGACACGAGTTTCTTGTTTTTCAAGAACGGTCACACGTGTTTTTGCTAGCTCTTGTTTTTCTTCTAATTCACCAATCAATTCTTTTTTTGTTGATTTGATCAAGACAGTACCAGCATGTTTGAAAACAGCATCACCATCTGCTACTTTGTTTAATTCCTCAAGAGCTTTTTCTGTTTCTGCTTTTTCCATTTCAAGATGTTGTTTTTGAGTCACAATTGATTGAAGATTCTGTTGAGATTGTTGTAATTTCATTAGTTGTTCTTGAAGCCATGGAGGCATTTGTCCAGTAGACATTGTTAATCAAAAAATTTATTTCATTATATCTTTACCGATTCAATTGAATCATAACTGGCTTGAATTAGTCTAAGTGTAGAGTTTAGATTTGCTCTCAAGTGTGGTAAATGGTTAGATTCAACTGAAATGATTAGCTGTTCATTGAATTTTATCTCAGTCTTTACAGGATTTTCTGGATAAAATTCATTGTCAGTATTTACAGAATCATAAATTGCCTTTGTTTTGTCTTTTGCATCAACTGTGATTTTTGCACTATAATTTAATGTCATATGCTGTTCCAGCTATTTTAAAGTCGCATTTTTTACAAGACCAAATTCCTACAGCATCTCTACCAAATGTCTTTGAGCCACATTCAGGACAAGATCTCTTTTCTTTTAATTGAAAATGGATTTTTGTATATTGTTTTCTAAGTTTAATTCCATATCTTGCACCTAATCCTTTTAGAGATTTTTTTGCTTTTGTGTGTTTGACCATTTTATTGACCACTCTGTTGAGCTTCTTTTAATTTTTCTCTTATTTTTGCACCAACTCTAACAGAAATTTCCCCACATTGAATAATTTCTTCTTGTGTAAATCCGTCATTTCCACCTTTTTGCAAAGCGCAAATATTTCCGTCAGAATTAGTAGTAATTGTAATTCTTGCATCCATGCTAGCCCATTCATCACCGTTTGGATCAACAATAATGTGATTACCAATTTTTCCCATAGTTATGGATACTGGAATTGTTGTAGTTGGTAATGGAGATTCTGCACCTTCAACAATTGTTGGTTTATCATCAACCATTGTCCATTTTGGGCTTGTTGATGTAAGTAACGCAGCAGTGGCGGCATAAGAGCATGCATCAAAGAGATTTCCATCATAGTCAATTACTACAATATCAGCAAATACACCAACTACTGACTTGTCTTTTTCAATAACTAATTGTGACACGTCAACCATGTGACTTTCTCTAATTCCCCTATCAGTAACTCGTGCCAATTCAATTACATGAGGTTGTGGTGGCCCAGTTTCAACAGTGGGATGTGAAAGTGGTAAAAGTTCAGCAGTACAAATGAAGATACCTTTGTCACCCATGTCTGGAAAAGGTCTGTCTGGTTGTATTTTTACTCCACATAGTACTTCAGTATCACCTAGTCGTACTTTTGCAGAACCGTTTGCTTTAGGAATGGCATTAATTTCTATGGATAATTCTCGTGGTTCATCTAGTGCTCGTCCATCTACTCTTTCTCCTTTGTCTAGTAATTCAAGGATTTGTGTTTTTTTTAATTCGTCAATAACAGATTTTGATGCCATTTCTAATTACTTCCATTTCCAAAATATTTGTCAGTGAGTGCTTTCTTTTGTAATTCATAAACAATTTTACAACCGTTGATTCCAACGTCCACACATTTCTTGAATTCATCAGAAGTTAGAATACCATCTAATTGTAATAACGTAATTTTTTTAAGATTTGGCATGTAACCAATTGGCATGTCTGCTTGACCTGCTTGATCTTCTTCATTATTTACATCAAGAACTATAGTGTCTGCTACTTTACCTGAAGCACATGCTGCAACCATATCTCTCATTGGTATTCCAGCATCTGCCAATGCTACAGAAGCTGCAGAAAGGGCAGCACATCTAGTACCGCCATCTGCTTGCAAGACTTCGATAAATACATCAACTGCGGTTCTTGGAAATTTTTCCAACATAACTGCAGGTTCTAGTGCCTCTTTGATTACTTTAGAAATTTCAATCTCTCTTCTTGAAGGAGCTGGGTTTTTTCTTTCAGTAACAGAGAATGGTTCCATATGATATCTAACCCGTAAAATTCCAGTATCAGTGTCAGACATGTGTTTTGGATGAACATCCCTTGGACCAAATATACCAACCAGTATTTTATTATCACCAAATTCAATGTAAGCAGAGCCATCTGCATTCTTTAATACACCAGCTTTAATCATAATTTTTCTTGTTTCATCAATTTTTCGGCCATCACAACGAATTCCATTTTCGTCCAATAGTACCATTGTTGCTTCTCGTCCACCCATTATTATTCACCTTTAGATTCTAACATGTCTTTTACTTGATCAGTCAAATTTGCGACGTGCGCCTTCTCATTCACCATTTGAATGGCTTTTTTAGCCTTTAATAATCCCTCAGGAGATTCACATGAAACCACTACCCAACCGTTTTGGCCAATTGTAATTGCAGCATCAGTTCCCTGTTCTATCATCTGAATCATGCTACCTCTCTTTCCAATTAGGCGTGGAACCTTACTTGGGGAGATTTTTATCAAGGCTCCAGAGTCAATTTTACCTAAATCTCTATCAGAAATTGTTATCAGTGGATCTCGTGTTCTATCAAAATTAGCAATTCTTGCAGCAACTAGATCACCTGTTTTTAGTTTTGAGCTAAGTTCATCAGCATGAGCAGAAAAGTCTCGTCCAAAGACATCCTGTGCTGGTAAGAATCCAACATAACATGAATTGATATCTAGTTCCCATGACAATGATGAATGAGAAATGACTTTGCCAATAACAAGATCATCTATTTTTGGAATATATTTTCCAGTTAATGGAATTACTCTAACGGAATCATCATAAATTTCAGAAATCCCAATAGATGTAGAAATAATATTTTTTCCTTCTAGTATAACATTTTGTTCAGGTCTAAAAGGCCCTGTAGTTACCAAATCACCAGGAATTACATATTTTCTTTTATTTTCCATTACTTAATTACCTCAACTGAAGCAGAACCTTTTGTAATAGAACCCAATCTATCAATCACGTTTGGCCTTGCCCCAGCAGGTATTTCAAGTATTGCTTTTAAAGAACCATTATTTTGACATTCTTCTTTTTTTAGTGTACCAACTGATTTGAGAACAGAATATGA
>JADFLN010000101.1 GCA_022564385.1 Nitrososphaerota archaeon
GAAGAAAACCATAAAAAACCAATGTTGGTTAATAAATAAGAGTCACAGGAGATGAATTTGGTGTATATCAAAAGTTTGATTTTTACATTAACACAAAAAAAATTGGTAGTTTTGAAACAGATGAAAACGGTCACTTTATGACAACAATGAAAATCCCTGATGATGTGGAAATTCCAGATGATGAAGATGATGTTAGAGTTGATTTCATAGTAAAAGACAAAGAGGGAGAAGAAAAAAAGATTAGCCTTAGAATAGGAGAGATTGAAAATAGAATTCCAGAATTACAAAACTTCAAACTTACACTTCAAGGTATGCCAAATATAGTTCATAGAGGAGACTCCTTTGAAATATCGGGAACCGCAGAACCAAATAGTACAATCATAGCAAAAATTACAAATTCTGAAGGAGATGATATCATTACCAGAACTGCTAAAGTAGACAGTAAAGGAAATTGGAAATTAGATAAACAATTTATCGTGGCAACAAACACTCCATTGGGAGCATACAGCGCAACTATTACTGATGGAAGACAAACTATGCTACAGCGATGGACAGTAGAATCAAATAAAGTAATAATCATAGCCCCAATTAGTTTGAAATTTGAGCAAGGTGAAATCATGAAATTTAATGGGACAGCCTTACCAAACAAATCAATTGAAATAATATTAGAAGATCCTCTTGGAAAAGAGATCTTTTCAGAGATTATTAAAACTGATGATTCTGGTTATGTGGAGTTCGAATTTCAAACACTTCAAAGTGCAATAAAAGGAACATACACGGTAATTGCAACACAAGAAAAAGAAAAAGAATTTATTTTTGCAGGAGTTGGGCAATTGCCCTCAATTCCAGTTAACTTAGAATTAGACAAGTTGAATTACAAAACATCAGAAACAGTCATAATTTCACTCACAGGGAAAGAATCAGATACTATTAGTTTGTTAATTCTTGATCCTTCTGATAGACCAAAAGGAGATTCAGTATACATAACATTAGAACCAGATGGCAGAGGAACATATTCTATTAATTTAGAGGGATATTCATCTGGGATATACGCAGCCGTAATTAGCAAGGGAAATACTGAAAGTACAGAGATCTTTACAGTAGGTCTTCAGACAGGCTCTGGTGAAATTGAAATCCAAACTACAAAGATAAATTATCTACCTAGTGATTCTATTTTGATTTTAGGAAGTACTGCTTCAAATGTTCTGCTTACTGTTGTTTTGTATGATCCTGATGGAAATGAAGTTAAAGCAAAAGAGACTTTCTCAAACAAAGAGGGAAAGATTTTAGAAAGCTCTTTTAGAATTCCAAGTGATGCAAAGGCTGGAATATGGACAATTAATGCAAAAAGTGGCTCAAACTTTGACATTATAGAAATTGAAGTTTTAGCAACATTACATGAAGGAATACGAATAACAGTTGAAGAAGGAGAGACTTTTGGTGGAGTTGGAAAATCACTCACAATTAAAGTGACTGGAGCACAACAAACCGTAAAAATTGAAATAATAGCAATTGATGGCGAAATCATCGATACTTTGTCATTCGTAGCATCAAACGAAGGAGTAATTAAATTACCTTGGGTAATCCCTAGAGAAACAGAACCTGGAGATTATACATTCAAAGCAACAGACTCATTTGATTCTGCAGAAACCACTTTTGAATTGCAATAATTTCAAACAATTTTATTTTACTGAGAACATCAATCATCATGAATCTTAGAGAAAAAATTGCCGAATATCCTAATTTCCCTAAAAAAGGAATTTTGTTTAGAGATTTTAGCCCAATTTTGAAAGATCCATCTGCTTTGTCTTTAATTGCAGATGAGTTTTCAAAACATTTTCATCCAAAGGATATTGATTTATTTGCTGGAATTGAATCAAGAGGATTCATTTTAGCTTGTGTTTTAGCCTCAAGATACAACAAGGGTATGATAATGATTAGAAAAGCAGGAAAATTACCTGGAAAAACTGCAAAATTATCTTACACAATTGAATATGGAAAGGACACAATAGAGATTCAAAAAGACATTATCAAAAAAGGGCAAAGAATACTCATTTGTGATGATTTACTTGCAACTGGTGGTACAGCAAAAGCATCTGCAAAATTGATTGAAAAAATAGGAGGAAAAATTTCAGGTTTTGCATTTATCATAGAATTAACAGAACTAAACGGAATGAAAGGAATCAGCAAGTATGATTGTAAATCATTGGTGAAGTATTAATGGAAAAAGATGTAGAAATTGGAATTTTTGGAGGAACAGGAATTTATGATTCAGATTTACTTGAAAATCCACAAGAAGTGGAAATTGAAACACCCTATGGTAAACCTTCAGACACCATAACAATTGGAATGTTCAAGGGAAGAAAGATTGCTTTTCTTCCAAGACATGGAAAAAAACACACCATTCCACCACATATGATTAATTTCAAAGCTAATATTTGGGCATTCAAAGAATTAGGAGTTACAAGAATCATAGCACCTTCAGCAGTTGGAAGTCTAAAAGAAGAGTTAGAGCCTGGTGACTTTGCATTACCATCACAATTTTTAGATTTTACAAAATCAAGAGATGGTTCATTTTCAGAAGAGGGGAGAGTAATTCATATTTCAGTAGCTGATCCTTTTTGTCCAGAATTACAATCATTAATTCTTCAGGTAACAGAAAAACAAAATTTGAAAATACATAAAGATTGTACCTATGTCTGTATTGAAGGACCAAGATTTTCAACTAAAGCAGAATCAAAATTATACAGATTTACGGGAGCAGATATTATTGGAATGACACTTGTTCCAGAATGCCAGCTAGCAAGAGAAGCACAAATGTGTTATGTTTCAATTTCTACAGTTACAGATTACGATGTTTGGGCTGAAAAACCTGTAACTGCAAAAAAAGTCTTAGAAACGCTTTCAAAAAATGTTGAGAAGACAAAGACAATATTAACAGAATTGATTGATAAAATTTCTAAAACTAGAAGTTGTTCTTGTGCTAAGGCATTAGAAGAAGCAGAGTTTTAGTCATCTTTAACTAGAATCTATAGTGACTTTATCGGCTCGGTCTTTAAGTAACTCACAGAAAGACTCAGAACATATGCAAATTCAGAGTATTGAGGATAAGATAACTAGATTTATTGAGAGAAAGTTCAGAACATCACGCAGTTTCTCTACAAAAAACACCTACAACTCTGCACTAAAGAAGTTCATGAAATTCCTACGTATACAGTACAATCTTGACATCTCGCAGATATTAAGAAAGATAGAGGCAGATCCAGTTGAGATTTTAGATAATTTCTACTCGTTTTTAGCAGAATTCAAACGAGAAAGTTCAGAGAGGATTGGATACAGTAACCAGACAATTTGTGATTATATCTCAGTAGCAAAGGAGTTTCTAAATGGTGAAGGTTGTAAAATATACAACGAGGACATAAAGCAGAGATTCAAGCTTCCGCGAAAAATCAATGTCTATGAAAAGGGACTAACAAAAGACATCATTAATAGAATAGTTAGACTGGCGAATCCCAAGCTAGCAGCAGTCATACTCATTGCTTGCTCCAGTGGAATGAGAATAAGAGAAATAGTACAGCTTCGATTCTCTGATGTTGATTTTACAGTAGATCCTGCCACAATTATTGTAAGGGCAGAAACTACAAAGACACAAGAAACTAGAATCACTCACATTTCATCAGAGGCAGTTAGTGCTTTGAAGGATTATCTTTCCAAGAAGAACAGACCTATGAAAAACGAAGACTGTTTTTACTACAACATGAAGATAGGCTAAGACGTCTTAGGGAAAGATTGCTAAAAAATCAATACAACAACAGTGGTCTTCAAAAAATGGATAAGAAAAATATCACAATTCTAGAGTCTAATCTTAAAAACATAACCAAGGAGGAGAGATATGCCAAAAGTGTATTATCAACAAACCACAATCTAGAAAAGCAACTATCTGTTCTGATCAAGAACATTCCAGAACTTGATGCAAAAAATGAGAATGGTAGAAGTTCAATTCACTTTCATGCATTTCGAGCATGGTTTAAGACACAAGTTACTGATGCACACCAGTCTGATTTTGCAGAAGCATTGATGGGTCACAAGAGTATAAGATTACTATATTACAGACAAAATGACAAAGTACGAGCCAGAACCTATCTTGATGTTGAGTATGCAGTTACAATATCAGATACTGAAAAAATTGACAGGAATTATTCAGATATGCAAAAGGACAACTCAGAGTTGAGAGGAATTGTAGATTCTTTATCAAGACAGTTACAGAATTTAGAGAAGAAAATAGAGTTTAGATAAAAATTTTGTTTGATCTCCCTTTGTTGTTAAAGTTGATCTGATAAATCTGACTTTGTTGGGTTTTTTTATCGCTGCTGCTTGTTTTGCACGTAGTTTTTTTAAATTTTCATCACTCAAGACGATAGTGACTCTTTTACTCATTATTTTTTATTCCTCGATTTTGTTCTCAATAAAACACTACAACATGGGCATCTACTACTTTGAATAGTTAAAAAAAGACAACACAAAGAGCATCTCTTTTGTCCAGCGTTATACCTAGAACCATTAGGAATACTTTTTTCCTTAAGACTTTCACATATACCTCTACAAGAATATCCCATTATGATTTAATCTCCTCAAATGATTTTTAATTTACACTCACTGTACCTTTCATCCAAGGATGTAATGTACAAAGATAATTCCATTCTCCAGATTTCTCAAATGTATATGACCAAGTACTTCCTGCTTGAATAAATCCTGAATCAAATGATCCTTCAATATCAGTAACTGTATGTACTACAAAATCATCGTTTGTCCATGTAGCAGTAGTGCCTGAATTGACTTCGATTGATGTGGGATTGTAAGATTCTACAATTTCAGGATTAAAGGACTCTTTTACAATAGATACCTGATCAGTTTCAATTTTTATT
>JADFLN010000020.1 GCA_022564385.1 Nitrososphaerota archaeon
AACCAACATCCTAACCCACTACAGAACCACCACCCGAACCAACATCCGAACCAACATCCTAACCAACATCCGAACCAACATCCGAACCAACATCCGAACCAACACCAGAACCAACATCAGAACCAACATCCGAAGCACCTTCTAGTGAAACTTCAGACTCTCCTAGAATACAAGAAGAACGTGACACGATTTTTGTTGGAACAAAACCAATCATGGTTTATGTTTCTGCAACCTTAACACAACTATCTACTAGACATACTGTGACAATCAAAGCTCGAGGAAAAAGAATTACACAAGCAGTTGATGTATCTCAAATGATTGTTAAAAGAATGAATTCCGTAGGATATGTTATTAGTGATGTAAGAATTTCGTCTGATTCTCTTACTTCTCAAGATGGAAAGCAGCGTAATGTATCTACAATAGAAATTGACCTTTCAAAAAACTAGTTTAAGAAATTTAATTCTAATTGTAATTGGAATTTCAATCATTGTAATCTTAATTAGTTTGACTGAGTACTCTTGTGGAATTCAACATATGATAATTTTAAATGAAATTACTTCATATGATAAATCTCTTGAGCCTGAATTCTGTGAAATAATAGTTGAGAAAATTGATTTGTTTAATGATGACTGTGAACCACAAATAGAAATTTTAGATTGCGGTTAAAGTGATATGTCTACCAAAAATGTAATTCCAAAATAAATTAACATTAAACTTAATCCTATCATCAATATCTTGTAATTTCTGTTGGAAAGAATTTTAGAACTTTTTGATGCAAGAAATGAAACTGTTCCTAACCATGCAAAATCCATCCAAATGTGCAGTCCAAATAGAATTAGTATGCCTGCAAATGACCACATTAGCATTGCATCTGAAATTAATTTGAACCCAATTGCTAACCACCAAATTATAAAAAATGGATTTAATGCACTTAGTACTATTCCAGCTATTAGTGGTCCTTGTTTTAGATTAGATGTAACAAGTTCTTTCTCACATAGTGTTGCTCTGATTTGTATTGCTGCAAACACAAAAAGTGTAGTTGCACCTAAAATAGCAATCACAGTCCTAAATTCTGGAAATGATTCTAAGGAAAAAACTCCTATTCCTAACAAAATTACTAATGGTAATTCGACAATTGTATGACCAACTGCCATCTTCAAACCTGCCCTTGCACCATCTCTTAATCCATATGACACATTTGCAGCAAAAAGAGGCCCTGGTGCCATAACTCCTGATGCTGAAATTACTATAACTAATACTGCAAATTCAAGGATCTGAATCATTGTTTTGTAACCTTACTTGTTTTCAGTTATGAAATAAACATAAATAAAAATTTTTTTTATCTATACATGGAATCTTTGAGATGCCTTGATTCTTCTTCTGCCTCTTTTATCATTACTTCTGCTTTTTCAGCTTCTTGTTGTAGTGATGGAATGTCGCATGAAGCTCCAGGAATTAATTTAGACATTGCCATACAAAGCTGTGCACTTGATTTGAAATCTGGGCCTTTCCCATCTGTATGAAAAATTATAACAATGACATCTTGTTCTGTCATACTTCCTTCATTTAACAACATTCCTGGAATTCCTGGTACAGTTCCATGTTCTAAAACATCTAAACCTGTCTCTTTCATTTTTTCTCTGGCTGAATCTGTACTTCCAACAGCCATCATCTTTTCATTACCGTCTGATGATTTGATTGCAACACTACTTACAATTAATCTAATTTTGTGTTTCTTTGCCCACTTTAACATTGTTTTAGCAACCACTCGATGTAACGAACGCTCAAGAGTAAGATATGACAAAAACACTCCAACTTTCAAATCTTCATTAACAAAAATTCGTGTTGGATAATTTGGTTTCCCATCTTTGATGATGCTAATTGGTGGAAAAATATCCGAATCAATAATTCCTGCTAATTCAAATTTGGATGTATGAATCATTGACTCTGTTGCAATTGCACTGGTAAACCCAACTGATGGAAATCCATCAATAAGATATCCCCCCTCTAAATTTAATGGTCTTAGTTCTTTAATTCTAATTCTAGGAAACAATAAATAATTTTTGTATTAATAGAATAATAATATTTGGCTAACTTTAAATTTATTTTTTTAATTTTGAAATTAGCGCTGCATAGATGAATGGTAATATTGTTGTCACTTCTGCATGGAGTGTTGCCTGTTTTGCTTTTTTTGTTACTTTTCCCCATGAAATTGCTTCTTTGACTAATGCTCCACTGAGACTTCCGTCAAACTCTTGTGCAGTTGTAATATAAAATGCATAATCTAATCCCTCTCTGTATTGATTCCACCATAATGTGTGATGCTTTGAAATACCTCCCCCAATCATGAATGCACCTGATTTTTTAGCTTTGAAAATTAATCCTGAAAGTAACTCTGCGTCTCCTATTACGTTTAGTTTGAAATCGTGATGTTTTTGTGTGAAGAGCCAAATTTGACTTCCAACAGCCCCATCTACAATTCCTGGAACTACAACACTAACATCATTTTTGTATGCCCAATAAAGAAATGAATCTTCTCCCAAATGTTTTCCTATCATTTTACATATTTCAGCAGTAGTCATCTCTCTTGTTCCATTTTGATATTCTTCTTCTAAAAATGCCTGCATCTTTTCTTCAATTGTTGGTCCATAGCTTTCCATAGGAACAAGTATGTTGCCTAATCTGTGGATGTTTTGGTCTGCTAACTCTTTGTCATCCATTGTGAATGAGCCTTCATTGTAATGTGAGAAATGTCTTGCAATGTCATGATCTAATGCTCCACAAGTTGTAATGACAACATCAAACCATTTGTTTTTGATCATGTCTTTGATAATTCCTCTTAACCCTGTTGAAATTACAGCTGCTACAAATGATATAAATTTTAGACATTGATCATCTGAAATCATTTTTGTTAAAATTTCTAATCCATCTGATAAATTTACTGATTCAAATCCTCCTGATTGGGATAACTCTTCAAATATTTTTTCCATCGATGTGTTTGAATCAATTTCAATATCTTTGACTGGGCGACCTGGAATTATCATAATTTCATCGATTGATGACAAGTATAAATTTGTGCCTTAATCAAAATCACATTGTTAATTGTTTAAGAAACGTATTAACGTCCCCGATTACAGATCTTTTTGAATGTCGGATAAAATTAAAGTTGCTTTAGTAGGTGTTGGTAATTGTTTTGCAGGATTAATTCAAGGAATTGAATACTATAGAAAAGATCCTTCCCAAGAAGTAACTGGAATTATTCATGACAAATTATCTGGATATGGAATTCATGACATTGATTTTGTTTGTGGATTTGATGTAGGTGAAAACAAAGTTGGAAAACCACTCAATGAAGCAATCTATGAATATCCCAATATGGTTAACTGGATTCCAAAAGATGAAATGCCAAAAACAGATGCCAAAGTCTATGAAAGTCCTTTGTTAGATGGTGTTGGAATATGGGTCGAAAATAGAGTTAAAGCAATTCAAAGTACAAAAACTATTGAACAAATTACTGAAGACGTTAAACGAGTAATCAAAGATTGTGGTGTTGAAATTATTATATCATATTTGCCTGTAGGTTCTGATAAAGTAACTGAATTCTGGGCTCAAATCTGTCTTGATACTAACACTGCCTTTGTAAACTGCATCCCATCATTCATCGCATCAGATGAAACATGGGCGAAAAAATTTAAAGAAAAAAATATCCCTTGCATTGGTGATGATATCAAGGGTCAAGTTGGTGCTACCATAGTTCACAGAACATTAGCTAAATTATGTAGCGACAGAGGAACCAAAATTGAAAGAACATACCAAATCAATGTTGGTGGAAACACTGATTTTCTAAACATGAAAGAACAATCAAGGCTTGCCTCAAAAAGAATTTCTAAAACAGAAAGTGTTCAAAGTCAACTTAAAGAAAGATTAGATGATGATCAAATCTATGTTGGTCCCTCTGATTTTATTCCATTTTTGGGTAATACCAAACTCATGTTCATGAGAATCGAAGGTCGTCAATGGGCAAACATCCCCTACAATATGGAAGTACGTTTAGAAGTTGATGACAAAGCAAACTCTGCAGGAATTGTCGTTGATGCAATTAGATTAGCAAAAATTGCTCTTGATAGGGGAGTTGGTGGACCGATCAAGTCAGCAAGTGCCTATTTGATGAAACATCCAATAGAACAAACTTCTGATGTGGAAGCTAAAGCCGCATGTGAAAAGTTTGTTGCTGAAGAATAATTATTGAAACTTATTTGAATCTGAAAATCTGCTTTTTTTATATTTATCAAGTGTAAATTCTCTTGTAATTTCACTCTCTCCGTCTAATTTGGTAATTTTTGTAGTAACAACTTTGTTATTTTCAGTTAAATCCACAACAATACTGTTTCCTCCAAATCTATGATTTTCTATATTTGCAGCAAGAATAGGCACACCCTATTTTCAAGTGTCCTTACTTGAGCATACATCTGTCATGGCTCTATTCTTCTTCTAACAATTCTGCTTAGAGATAACAACACTTGGGCTCTTTTTTTACTATAGTGTTTGCAACTTTTGGGAATATCCTATCATAACAAATTATTACTACAAACCTGCCGGATATGCGAGGCATTACCTATTATGGTAACGATTAGTATACTCATTAAATCCACTATTTGGTCAACGAATCTTGTTAACCATCGATTATCCTACAGATTGAGAAAAGATCGTTATTGGTTCATATTAAAAAAGTTGAGATCTATGGATTCAAATCATTTGGATTTAAGAATACAATTATTCAATTTGAACCTGGACTAGTGTCAATTTCTGGCCCAAACGGTTCAGGTAAAAGTAACATTTTAGATGCAATTCAGTTTGCAATGGGTGAAAACAAACCAAAAATATTGAGAGTTGACAAATTACGATCATTAATTCATGATATTGAAGGAAATCGCCATGGGTCTAAATTAGCAAGATCCAGTGTACACTTTGATAATTCTGATAGAAAGATCCCAGTTGATTCTGATAATGTGGAGATTACCAGAGAGATGAATGAACAGGGTGAAAGCATATACTATCTTAACAAAAAGAAAACAACTCGAAACCAAATTCTTGATCTACTTGATATGGCAAATGCAGGATTAGGTCAACTTAATGCAATTCAACAAGGAACCGTTACCCGAATTTCTGAATTTACATCTGAAGAAAAAAGACAAACAATTGAGGATTTAATTGGATTATCTTACTTTGATGAAAAAAAGACAGAAGCTCTCAAACAACTAGATGAGGCTGATAGAAGATTTGAAATTGCAGCCGCAAAAATGGGTGAAATCAAAAAAAGAATTGATGAACTTGAGGAAGAAAGAAACCAAAAATTACGTCATGATATTCTAGAGCGTGAACTAAACCGATACACGGCAATAGCCGCTGCTAATAAAATGAAAGTCGTCTCAAGCCAAAAAACTTCTAAAGAGTCTATTTTACACACAGCAACTGTTGAAATTACACAATTTGATGATGAACGAAGTATTTTAAAAACAGAGATTGATGCATTGGAAATTGAAAAATCAACGTCAATGAGAAAAGCTAATGATTACAATCACGAAAAAGCACTACTTGATGCAGAAATAAGCTCAGCAATGGAACAATATGAAATTGATAATAGTGGAATCTTGGCATCAAAGAAAAGAATAGAACAACTTGATAGTAGAATTCCAGAAATCAAAACAGAACTTGAAGAAATTAAAAATACTACAAGTGACCTTGATGTTCAAATTTTTAAAATAAAAGAAACAATTGAAGAGACAAACTTCAAGAAGAGTAAAATTAACAAAGATCTAGAGATTGTTGATTCTGAAAGAAGTAAAATTCTTACAACACAGTCCGAAATTGCAGCTAAAAAATCTGAAATTGATAATAAAATCAAAACTTTGACTGATCAACTAAATAATGCTGAACTCAAACTTTCTAAAGTTCAACATGAACAAGAAGATTCAAAAATTAAAATTAAAATTAATTCTACAAAATTTAATGAATTAGAACAAGGTCTTGTGACATTATCTGAATCAAAATCAAAGTTTGAATTAATGATGAAAAATCATGCTGCAACTATTACTGCACTAAAATCCAAAATTACTACATCACAAATAAAAAAATCAAAGATAAATAATGACATGGAAGAATGGGGATTGATATTAGAAAAATCAAGTAAAGCTGCAAATCATTATGAATCCAAAATTAAAACTGTTAAAGGATTCATGCATGAAGATTATACTGTTGCAAAATTAAAAGAAGATGCAGATAAACTTGGTATTGAAGGTTTAGTATATGAAATGATTTCATGGGACAAAAAATACGAACGTTCTGTTTTAGCTGTGAGCTCTGATTGGATTAAAGCAATTGTTGTTAAAGATTTTGCAACTCTACTTGGAATTGCAGAAGCTGCTAGGAGTCAGAAACTTCCAAAACTCAAGATAATACCACTTGATACTATTCCAAAATTCAAACTAACCCTACCAAAAGAATCTGGGGTTATTGGAGTTCTTGCTGATTATGTAACCTGTAATCCTATCTATTCTACGCTCAAAACATTCCTATTTGGAAATATTGTTCTCACCGAAAGTCGTGAATCTGCTTATAATGTATCTCAATTAGGATACAAAGCAGTAACCATGGGTGGTGAATATTTTTCGGCAAAAGGTGGTACTGTTGTAATTGATATTAATTCAAAGATTTCAAAACTCACAAAACTAATTTCAATGAGTAGTGATATTGATGGTTTATTCCAATCTATCAACTTGATTAGAAAATATCTATTAAAGAAGAAAAGTTCTTTGAAAAAATTAGAAGATTTAATTCAATCATGTGCTGAAAAACTTACTATTTCAGAGAAATCTCTATCTTCAACAAATGAAAATTACTCTAATTTGAATTCAAAAATTTCTTCTGTAATGAATATAAAACAACAACTCACAAAAAGAAATTCTGAATTAACTTCAAAAAATATAAACATTGAATCAGAAATAATTACCACTGAATCTCACATTGAATCATTACATGAACGTATTACCATTGTTGAGCATAACTACTCTAGCGGAGAACAATCTCGTATTGCAAATGAGTTGTCTAAAATTAATGTAAAGAAAGTAGATCTTGAGCAATTATACACTACAATTATGAATGAGTATCGTGACAAATCCTCTCAACTAACAACACTGCAAACTCAAAACAATAGAGAAACATCTCAATCTAATAGACTTTATGAAGAAGAAAATTCATTGAATTTAGAACGTCATGAATTAGAAACAAAGATTCATGAATTAGAAAAACAAAAGGAACCAAAGAATGAAGTTCTTGTAAAATTAAGAGAAAAAGAACAAGAACTTATCTCTACTTCTAGTTCATCTATTGGACAACTTGAAGAATTTGATAACAAACTCAAAATCTTATCTGAAACCGATAGAAACTTAACAAAACAAATCAACATATTGGAACGCCAATCTATTTCATTGAATCATGATTTACTTGATTTGAAGGAAAATGAATCCAAATTACAGAAAATCCTTTCTGCTTTTGGCTTTCATAAAGATATGGAAACCTTTGACGTTGAACCTATTATTCATGGGTTGAGTGTTGAATTAACTTCCCTTAATGCATTAAACGCAAAGGCACCTGAAACGTATCTTGAAGTTTCTTATGGTTATCGTTCAATGTCTACCAGAAAGAATTCTCTTGAGGCCGAAAGGAATTCAATTGTAAAATTCCTTGATGATGTTGATAAAGATAAACGACAAACATTCTTGGATGCATTTGACACTGTAGATAAAGAAATTCGTTTAATATTTAATAAAATGACTCAAGGAAATGCTTGGTTAGAATTACAAAATGAAGATGATATATTTAGTTCTGGAATTTCTTATTTGATTCAATTCCCAAACAAACCAAAAAGAGAATCTACATCAATTAGTGGCGGTGAAAAGACATTAGCTGCAATTGTGTTTGTACTTGCACTTCAAAAGCTAAAACCTTCTCCATTTTACTTGTTTGATGAGATTGATGCACACCTTGATGCACCAAACTCTGAAAAACTTGCCAAGATATTAGAAGAACGATCTAAAGAAAGTCAATTCATTTTAGTGTCTCTAAAAGATTCTGTTATACAAAAAGCAAAACTGATCTATGGCGTTTTCCCAAAAAATGGCGTTTCACATGTTGTTGTTTACAAAGATAAACGAATGCCATCTGTAAGAACTTCCTAGTCTAGTTTTACAAAACATGCAGCATAATGCTCATCATCGACCTTTTCTAATTTAGGCTCCTCCTTACATTTTTCAATCACATAAGGGCATCTTGCTCTAAATCTACATCCCTGATAAACGTCTACGTCTGATGGTTCGTTAATTCGAATTTTTTTATCTCTGTGAAGATTATCAGGATCTGGTTCTGAAATTGCATCAATTAGTGCTTGTGTGTACGGATGCTTTGGATTTACTAGAACTTGGTTAATTGGTCCCATTTCTACCATTTTTCCAAGATACAATATTCCTATTCTTTGACCAAAATATCTAGCCGTTGCCAAATCGTGAGTGATATAGATGAAAGAAATACTATATTTTTTTTGCAATTCCTGCAGTAATTCGAGCATCTCTGCTCTGATTGATACATCTAACATTGAAACCGGCTCGTCTGCTATGATTAATTTTGGTTTTAGTGCTAACGCTCTTGCTAGTACCACTCTTTGTCTTTGACCTCCTGATAACATGTGGGGATACTTTTTTACCATTTCTTCAGCAGGTTCTAATTTTACTTCATGTAAAACTTCAATCACTCTATTAAATCGGTCATCTTTATTTCCTATATTGTGGATTTCAAGAGGTTCTGATACAATGTTCTGAATTCTCATTCTTGGATTGATAGAGTCATATGGGTCTTGATGGATCATCTGACAGTTCATTCTGATTTTTTTTAAATTTTTTTGTTTATTATCAATCTCTTGATCTTCGAAAAAAATTTTTCCAGAATCTAATTCAATTGATTTTAAAATTAATTTTGCGATAGTTGATTTTCCAGAACCTGATTCACCTGCTATCACAAAAACTTCACCTTTTTTAAGAGAAAATGAAACATCATCTACTGCCTTAACTGTAGTGGATTTCGAGCCAAAAAATGATTTTTTAGTAAAATATTTTTTCAAATGTTCTACTCTTAGTATTTCATTCACTGACTATTGTTGAATGAAGAAGTATATCAAGAAATATGGTTTGTGCGTAAAAAATTGGGATAAAATATTTATGTTAAAAAATACAATTTGAATACTTGAGTAAGACTATTCAAAAAAATTCTGGTTACAAAAAATATGTAGTATCCACTAAACTTCAATATTTTAAAACACATGCTACTAAAATTGAAAAAACATTTGCTGAAGAATTATCTTCTAGTATGAATAGTGATTTAAAATTCATCAATCCCAAGTTTTTTTATGATAAAAAGGGTTCAGATTTGTTTGAAAAAATCTGTACTTTACCTGAATACTATCCGACTAGAACTGAAATCACTATACTGAAACAACTACAAGATGAATTAGCATCTTATCTTGATGGAAATTTTAGATTAGTTGAACTTGGGAGCGGAACGTCTGTAAAAACTAGACTGATTCTTGATATTTTATCTAAATTACAAGACAATACAGAATATTTCCCAATTGACATCTCTGAGATTCTTACAGAAAGTTCTGAACAATTACTAAAAGATTATGATGATCTGCATATCACCGGAATCATAGACACTTATGAAGGTGGTTTAGAATTTCTTAAAAACTTTGACGATAAGAAAAATCTGATAATCTTTTTGGGTTCTAGTTTTGGCAATTTTTCTCCAAATGCTGGCTACAAATTTTTACAGAAAATAAATTCTATGATGAAGTCTGATGATCTTTTTTTGATTGGGTTAGATTTAGTAAAAGATAAACTAATTTTAGAATCTGCATATAATGATTCCCAAGGCGTGACTGCAGAATTTAATCTGAATATTCTTTCTAGAATTAATGATGAACTTGATGCAGATTTTCATTTGAAGGACTTTTCACATCGTGCAATTTACAATGTAAAGGAACAGAGAATTGAAATGTATCTAAAATCTCTTGTAAATCAATCAGTTATTATATCAAAATCTGATCTTGTGCTGAATTTAAAAAAAGATGAATTAATTCTTACTGAACATTCACACAAATACCGATTATCTCAAATTAATGAATTACTTGAACATGCAGGATTTGAAATTAAACATACCTGGTTAGACGATAACAAGCATTTTTCACTAACTTTGGCATCAAAAAAATCAGATTTATGCACCTAACTCAAGCGTAGAATTACTCCTTAATTCATTTTATAATACAAAGTTTGTTTGTTGAATCCGTAAACAGTTAGTATCAAATGTATATTCAAAGTTATCAAGGAGCAAAAATAACAAAGTTAAATTCAGAATATCTTATTCCATCTTTTTCATCTAATTTTAAAATTAAAGAAGGTTTTACAAAAAAGTCATAGTGTTCATCTCCCTCAAAATAAAGTTGTGTTGTGTGTGTTAACAAACCTGGAGCTGAAACCTTCACATGAATATGTGCTGGGCGCATAACTCCAGCCTCAGAATATTTACCAGGAAATATGGTCTCAAACTTATACTGACCATGTTCATCTGCCTTTATTTTTCCACGAAGGGTAAAATCTTCAAAATTGTAGTTTCCATTTGAATCAGTTTGCCAAATATCGATTATTGCTGTGGGTATGGGATCACAGTTCTGATCTAACACCTGGCCCGAAATTATTAGTTTTTGCCCTTCAAGGGATTGTCCAAGTTTTTCTTTGTATGGTGCTTCAGGAATATAGTATGGTCCTTGTGGATTACCTTCAGTTAAAGTACATGCAAAGCTTAGATTTTGTATTATCGGATTTAGCCCGATAAATATTCCTAACATCCCTACACCCAAAATTACTGAAGTTATTATACCAACAGTCTTTTTTTTCATAGACTATTCCTTGAAGTTTAACTTCTTTTTAGTTTCTCCTTTCTTTATCATCCACCATCTAAAGCAAACAAAAAGAGAAATACCAACAATAATTCCTGCAATTAGCCAGTATTGGTTGGTGTGATCCTGAAAAAGACATTGCTGAATATGATTATACAGTTCATAGTGTTCTAAAAGTTTGGGATCATTGTAACTGTTCATATTTTGTTCATTGAGAAATTTGATTCGTTCTTGGATTTGCTTTTGTAATGTCTTGAGATTTTCATTATCTTTACTGTTACAAAAATATCCAAGTTGAAGGAAAATTTTTCCTAGATTAATCAATATTTACTAAATTAAAGATTTTCTTAACTTATAGTATTATTGGCGTCATGTGTAGCGGAAACACACTTTCGCATCAAAAATTAGGTGTCTTCTGCACATCTAAAGCCTGAGAATAACCACCTTTCATCTAACCTGAAGAAATTTCTGTAACTTCCTCTGATTGACATTTTTGGAGTTCCAAAGGAACCTCCTCTCAAAACTTTTTGGTTTGTAAACCATTTGTCATTATATTCATCAAAACCTGTTTTGAATCCTGGATATCCAGTAAATTCTGATGATGTCCATTCCCATACATCTCCAATCATCTGTTGACATCCTGCAGAACTTTTTCCTGCTGGGTACGCACCAATTTCTGTTTGTGCCCAAAGATGCGATTCTAGTAAATTGCATTTTTCTTCTGATGGTAGATTATTTCCCCAAGGATAGATTGTTTTCACTTGCTTTTCTTCATTCCAACAGGCAGCTTTTTCCCATTCTGCTTCTGTAGGGAGTCTTTTTCCAGACCATTTGCAATATGCATCAGCTTCGTAATAACTAACATGACACACAGGTTCATTTGGATTGATTTTTCTGATTCCCAAAAAGTCTCTAACATTCCATTTACCATCAATTTTTTCCCAGTACATGGGCGCATTCCATTTGTTCTCTTTAACTTTGTCCCAACCATCTGACAACCAATAATTGTATGTCTTATATCCTCCATCTTCAATAAATTCTAGATATTGTTGATTTGTTATTGGAAAAACATCCATCATGAAATCATTAAGATAAACTTTGTGTTCAGGAAGTTCAATGTCATAACAATATCCTTTCCCATTATACCCAATTGTGTAAACTCCTCCTTTGACCCGAGTTGATTTTTTTTCAACTTTATTTTGCTTTGGAATTTTATTTTTTCTTACAGGTCTGTATTGTTCTGCAAGTAGATGTTGTAAATCATACACTAAAAGCTCTTGATGCTGGTATTCATGATGAAATCCCATAGTGATCAATCTAATTGTATCATCACTCAAAGTTTGAGATTTGATAAAATGTTCTACTCTTTGGTTAATTGTGTCAAAGTATTGTAAAATTTGCTCAACAGTTGGTCTTGAACTAATTCCTCGTAGTCCCTTATCCCGTGGAATACCAAACTGTTGATAATAGGAGTTAAGATACTCAGAAAATTCTTTTGAATAAAATTCATAATTTTTATCTAATTTACTCATGATAGCTTCGTAAATCCAACTGACATGACCAATGTGCCACTTTGGAGGACTCGTAAAAATTGCAGGTTGAACAATAAAGTCATCTTTTTCTAAAGTCTTTACAAGTTCTAGCGTTCTGCTTCTAGTCTCTCTAAACTGATTTAACAACTGTATTTTCTGTTCTAATTCTAGATTTGAGGTCATTATTGAAAAATTATATTTTTTGCATTATTATGTTTGCGGTTATTTTTTCTAATATCCCCTAGCAAAAATTGGAATTGAAATACTTTGTTCCCGGCAGTACATACATTTCTCATTTGTATTTTCACTACCAAATGGGATGACCCTGATGTCTGCTCCTGTCTCCTCTTTGATTTTCTCTTCGCATTCTACCTTTCCGCACCAGGGAGCATTAAAGAAACCTCCTTTCTCTATCTTTAATTTGAATTCCGTATAGTCTGAAATGTCTATAGTGTTTGCCTTGGCCTGTTTTATTGCAGTTTTTAGCATGTCAGTTTGGATTTCATCTAAAATTGTAGAAATTTTTTCAATTTCAGTAAAACCTAAACTTGACTTTTCACGATTGTATCTTTTTGCTATGACAACGCTTTGTTTTTCTATGTCTTTAGGACCAATCTCAACTCGTATGGGGACTCCTTTTAGTTCCCAATCATTGAATTTGTATCCTGGAGATAATTCACTTCTGTCATCAACATGTACTCTGATCTCTTTTGATTCTAGAATTTTTCTAATTTCTTCAACTTTGGGTAATACCTTCTCCTTACCTTCATCATTTTTGTATATTGGCACAATCACAACTTGCATAGGTGCAATCTTTGGTGGTAAAACAAGACCTTGATCATCACCATGAATCATAATCATTGCCCCGATCAGCCTCCAAGAAATTCCCCATGAAGTTTGCCATGCATAATGTTCTACATTATCTTTGTCTGCAAATTTTACTTCAAATGGTTTTGAAAAATTTTGCCCTAGAAAATGTGATGTGCCCATTTGTAGTGCCTTTCCATCAGGCATAATTGATTCCATTGTAGTTGTGTATACTGCACCTACAAACTTTTCTTTCTCACTTTTCTTTCCTGTTGTTACTGGAATTGCTAGTTCTTCTTCAACAGTATTTTTATAAATCTCTAAAATTTTCATCACTTCTTCTTCTGCTTCTTCCTGTGTTGAATGAACTGTATGACCCTCTTGCCACCAAAATTCTGATGTTCTAAGAAATGGTTTTGTTGCTTTAATTTCTGCTCTTAGGGCAGAAGTCCAAAAATTCATCTTTAATGGTAAATCTCTCCAACTCTGAATCCATTTGGAATACATTGTGTATGCTAAAGTTTCAGATGTTGGTCTTAATGCGAGTCTGTCTCCAATTTCATTCTCACCTGAATGAGTTACCCAAAATACTTCTGGATTGAATCCTGCAAAATGTTTTTTCTCTTTTCCTAATAATGATTCTGGAATTAATATTGGCAGAAATCCATTTCTAATTCCATTACTTGCAAATTTTTTATCAAATGTGTTTCTTAATGATTCCCAAATGGAATATCCATCTGGTCTGAGAACAATAAGTCCCTTAACTGGTGCATAATCAGCAAGTTTGGCTTTAAGAACTATTTGTGTATACCATTCACTGAAATTTTCTTTTTTTGAAACTGTAATTCCAATATCTTCTTTACTCAAACTAAAATTCAAAGAATTAATTTAACTAATGGGCCTTTCGTGAGAATTTTGATGTTTTAGATTTGTTTGTATTATAGTGTGTCGCCTTTGCAAAGTACTTTACCCATCACTCTGCTTTGGAAATTTGGACATACAAAACATTGGACAAATTGAATGTCTTCTTTAAAAACTGGGCATTCCACATATTCTAGTTTCATTCTTTTGAGCATTTTGGGACTAACTCCTTTTAACTTTAATTTTCCTTTCTCATCCATCATTCCTGATGCTTTTAACTCGTCTTTCACTTTATCTGGAAGTTTTTGTTTTTTTTCTGTAGTCTTAATCTCAACTTCGTACTTGTGTTCTAATTCTCCCATATCCATTAGAGTAATATTCGGTGATTTATTACTAACGTTTTTTAGATTTTAAGAAAAGTTTAAACTTTAATTAAAGTAACCGAAATAGGGTTTAAACTTTAATATAATTAGCAATTTTTTTGAAAATTAGAAATCAATTGCTAATAATTTTTGATGTTGAAGGTGTTCTGTATGATGAAGAATATCTTCCTATTCTTTCAGAACAACTCAACAAAGAAGATGAGATTTGGGAAATAACCAGACAAGGAATTCAAGGAAAAATCAACTGGGAAGAAGGACTTAGAACTCGTGTTGATGCTTTGAAAGGTTTGGATGAAAAAGTCTGTCAAGAAGTAGCTGACTCGTTACCCATCATGAGTGGCGCCAAAGAGGCTTGTATGATCTTAAAAGCTGCTGGTTGGAAACTAATGGCAATTTCGGGTGGTTTTACACTAATGATGGATAGATTACAAAAAGAACTGGACCTGGATTATGTTTATTCTAATGAATTAATATTCAAAGATGGGAAACTTGATGGTGTCAAAATCAGTGTTGATTCTGATAAATCAAAATCTGCAAAAATAAAAATTGCAGAATGGGGGGAGAAAAAAGAAGATATTGTTTGTGTTGTGGACGGTGCAAATGATGTAAAATTATTTGATATTTGTGGTTTAAACATTGCTTATAGGGCACAAGATTTAGTCAAGGATTTAGCTACTACTATTTTGGAAGAAAAAGATCTATCAAAAATTTTGAATATAATTAACCAACATTTTCAATTGAAATTAGAAACTACACCTACTGCATAAACAATTTTTTAGTCCTTTTCTTAAGATATCTTAGTTGCAAATTATTCCACTTTACATTGAAAAAGAGATTGAATCTTCAGATGATATTTCTGAATTGATTTTAATGTCTTCTGAACTATCTGATGGGGATATTCTAATTGTTGCACAAAAAATTGTCTCAAAACAAGAAGGAAGAATTATTGATTTGTCTACTGTAACTCCCTCATTACTATCTGAAGGAATTGCATCCCAATATCAAAAAGATCCTAGAATAATTGAATTGATTTTATCACAAACAAAAAGAATTGTTAGAATGAAAAATGGAATTATAATTGTTGAGACAAATAATGGGGTAATTTGTGCGAATGCTGGTGTTGATGAAAGTAATGTAAAAAAAGGATATGCAACTTTGCTTCCACTCGATTCTGATATCTCTGCACAAAAAATTCGTAACAAAATCAAGGAAAAAATAAATAAAAATATTGCAGTAATTATCTCCGATACATTTGGTCGTCCATTTAGGATGGGTCAAACTAATTGCGCAATTGGTATTTCAGGATTGAATCCAATCTTAAATTATGCTGGAACATTGGATTCTTTTGAAAAAATTTTACGTATTACTGAAATTGCCATTGCTGATGAACTTTCTTCTGCTGCTGAATTGATGATGGGGAAAACTTTGAAATGTCCTGTAGTAATTGTTCGTGGTTACTCGTTTAGAATGGAAGACCATGTGATTAACGAATTAATTCGTCCAGAAAACGAGGATCTTTTTAAATAATTTTCTATTTTTTACAATAGGATTATAATGTAAAAAGGTGCATTTATTGTGAAAATTGCCAATTAAGACTGAATTACATTGTCACAATTCCTTTTCAAATTTTCATCTTGGTTGCAAGGAACCTCCATATGATTGTAATATTTCAATTAGAGATCAACTAGAACAATCATATGAATTAGGATTAGATGCAATTTTTGTTACAAATCATAACACTCTTGATGGATATAATCAAATGTTAAAATACAAAAATGATCATGCAAAATTCAAAAACATTGATATTTTTCCAGCTGAGGAAATCACAACTGATACTGGTGCACATGTTTTAGCATATGGAATTCATGATACAATTGCAGCAGGAATCCCTCTTGAAGAGATAATTGATGAAATAACAAAACAAGGTGGTGTATCGTCTGCTCCTCACCCATTTAGTTTAATTGATGCGCTACGTGAAGGTGCCAAAAAATGTGACATGGTTGAGGTTTTTAATAGTAACAATGTAGATTTGCTATCTAACGCCCGTGCAGCTCAATTCGCATTGGATAATAACATGATTCAGGTGGCAGGTAGTGATTCACATGTCTTATCAACTCTTGGCAGATGTGTTAATGTTATTGATTCTGAAAATAATCTTGATGATATTTTGTATGCAATGAAGCATGGTAGAATTGAAATTTTTCAAACTGGTTATACATTAGAACATGAAATGCTTGACCATCTAAGATATCAAATTAATACTTCGAGAGAATACATAGCAGACTATATTTCTGAACATTATCCAAATTCAAAATGGTTCTCTACTTTATTACTCAAAATTTATGATTCATACCCATATAGTCCTCTGTGGCTTATATCTTACAAAATTATGCTTTACTTCCTGAAACGAATTTCACAAAAAATCAATTTCCAAAATAAGGACCCAAGTTTCATGAAAGAGAGAAACCTTGCAACTATGTTCAAAATGTCATTGTAAATAATAGCAGGCAAGCAAAATAAAAGTAGATTTTAATATGACAAAACACTCATGAAGAAATAGATATCTATGTCTGAACCAACTACAAAAAAATTAGATGCAACGGGATTGTTTTGTCCTGAACCTGTATTTAGAACAAAAATTGAAATTGAACGAATGCAAGTTGGTGAAACTTTAACTGTTTCTGCAGACGACCCTGCAGCCGAAGATGATATTTCAAAATGGGTTACAAGAACCGGTCATGAATTAGTCAACATGTCTAAAGATGGAAATGTAATTACATTTCAAATTAAAAAAGTAAAATAACCAAATCATGATGGTACTGGAGATGCAATTACTGGAATTGGAATACAGATTATAGTTACTCTAGAATTTTTCTTAGATGTTTTTCATAAAATTCTCTAAATGATGCATTCATATCCTTTTCATGATGGATGCATTTGCTACTATGTTCGATAATTTGGTCTCTAATTTCATTACTCCATTGACTATGTTGTTTGTCTTTAGAGTCTATGATTGATGGGTTTTCTTTAATTTTTTCCATAATTTCTATTAATGTGAACCCAAGCTGGCGAAATTTACTGGTACGTAAAAGAAACATTTGTGATTCTTCTTTGTTAACTAAATTCATCAGTGCATAAACCTGATTGTAATATTTCATGCCCTTTTCATTATATTTTTTAAAATCATCAATTCTTTTTTGCCAATATTGTGTTGATGGTTTCTTTTCCACCTTATAGCTGAACTTAATTTTACTTAATTCCATTCCTAGCTTTGCTAGTTTTTCACCGTATTCTTTAGCTGATTTTTTTAGATTTTCTGAGTTTTGACTCATAAAATTCAGTATTACTGCTTACAATAAAGAGTTTAGATATTTGATTTTTTCCAAACATCATTAGATTTTTTGGAGTAAACCATTATGCATTTTTCACAGAATGAATCCCATTCGTTAATTCTTAATTTTTCAAAAAACTTTAGTGACCATTTGTATGTGGGTTTTTTTCTATACTGAAACTGTTGAATAGTATAGATGTCTTTTTCAAAAAATTTTTTCAAACATTTTTTACATTGTACATTTTTCATTCTTGTTTATCTGCACTTTCTGTGAGATATTTATCAACATCAATTGCCGCCATACAGCCAAATCCTGCAGCAGTAACTGCTTGTCTGTAAGTTCTGTCGTGTACATCTCCTGCAGCAAAAACTCCTTCAACGTTAGTGCATGTCTTATTCTTTAACACGACATATCCTTTGTCATCCAATTCAATTTGATCTTTGAATAGTTTTGTGTTTGGTACGTGTCCAATTGCAACAAAAAGACCTCCTACATCGAGTGTTGTTTCTTCATTTGTTTTTAGATTTTTTAGAACTGCTTGC
>JADFLN010000102.1 GCA_022564385.1 Nitrososphaerota archaeon
GGTGCAATGAAGATCAGCGAACAATTTAACATGCCTTTCTTAGGTGAAATTCCATTACACCATGGAATAATGGCTGGTTCTGATTCAGGTAAACCCATTATGATTACAGATCCTGATTCTCCAAGTGCAAATGCTTTTAGAAAAAGTGCAAAAAATATTGCAGCACAATGTAGTATTCTTGCAGCAAAACTACAAGAAGAAATGAAATCTGAAGCATCTGAAAAAGAATCTGAAACATCTAAAAAAGAACCAGCACCAGAGACAAGTACTAACTAGCCACGATTCCTGTGAAATTACCTGATTCCCTTAGAGACCAATTGAAAATTCCTCTAGGGATATTATTACTTGAAAGTCAAACTGATAAAACAAACATTGAAAAATATTTTTCAGGAAATTCTTATGTAATTACAGTTGGTGACAGAACAACTGAAAAAATGATTGGGTTTGGTTTGATTCCCTCCCTACAAATTATTGACGGTAAGGAAAAAAGAGCAAAAAGAGAACCTCCAAAACTAGCAAATGCTATTGAATTGACTGTTGATAACCCTGCAGCAGAAATTACTTCTCAAAGTATAGACATTATTAAAAAGGCCTTTACTATGCAACCACCAGTAAGAATTAGTGTAAATGGTGAAGAAGATCTTTTGGTGATACCTGCTTGTGTTTATGCTCCTGAAAATGCTATAATTTTGTATGGCCAACCAAACGAAGGGTTGGTTATAGTCAAAATCACCCCAGAAATTAGAAGTAAAACACAAAAATTACTTGATTTAATGGAATAATTGGGTATGATGAGACGGTGGCTGTATGATTAATGATTACACTACTAAAACTCTGACCCTCTTAATTCATAATTTTGAAGAATCAAAATACACCAAATATCTCGCAACAATTGACATTTCCAAATAAACGTATATTTCATAATACTTTATTGTGAAGCTAAATCCTGACCTTACATTGCAAATTTTAGAGAAAGTTGGAATTTATTCTAATAGATTTTCTATTCTCGAACCTAAGATCTTGTTTGTTACAAAAGATGTACTTAACATGCCACGTACAATGACAACTGGATGTAGAACTTCTGCATACAAATATTATGGTGTATCCTACCTTCAACACAATCTAGTTTTTATTAATATCCGAAAAATTCCTGATGAGAAAATTCTAGAAGATACCATTGTTCATGAATTAATTCACATGAGATTTCCATATCTTGCCCATGGTAAAAGATTCAACAAGTTGGTCAGGCAAGGACTTGGAGGAAAAACATTTTCACCATACAAGAAAAGAACGTAAATCCCCTCATTGATTTATATTTCCCAGACTGAGGCAAGCAAAGTATAACATGGAGCTTGCAGAATTCCTGCCATTTGGCGCAGCCATTGCATCATTTTTAGTCGCTGGCTGTTTAGTTGCATGGGTTTCAAAACAACCTGCTGGAACAAAAGAAATGATGGATATTTCAAATGCTGTCAAAGAAGGGGCATCAGCATTTCTAAAACGCGAAATGAAAATTATAATTCCAGTTGCAATTGCTCTGACTGTAATTATTGGTGCATTCTTACAGCCTTCAAACGGAATTGCATTTGCTGTTGGAGCAACACTTTCAGCAGTTGCAGGAATAATCTCGTTAAAAATTACAGTAAAAGCAGCAGTAAGGACAGCAAATATGAGTAGTCATGGATTGGGAAAAACATTTGCTCTAGCCTTTAGAGGTGGAGCTACAGTTGGACTTGCCGTTCCTGCAATGGCATTATTAGCAATTACTGGTCTTTACATGATTTATCCAGATCCAATCACCATAGCAGGTGTTGGAATTGGTGCTAGTCTTATTGCATTATTCATTAGAATTGGCGGAGGTATTTTTACAAAGGCTGCAGATATGGGCGCAGACTTGGTAGGAAAAATTGAGGTAAATATTCCTGAAGATGATCCTAGAAACCCTGCAACTATTGCAGATAATGTGGGAGATAATGTTGGCGATGCAGCAGGAATGGGTTCTGATATTTACGAATCTTATATTATCACAGTACTTGCAGCATTACTGATTGCAGCATTAATTGGCGCGCCAAACTTTTTCCTATATCCACTTTTAATTGGCTCTGCTGGAATGATTGCATCGATCATTGGTGTTGTAATAGTTGGATCTAAGAATGTTAAAGATGTAATGAAGCCTCTTAATCGTTCATTTTATGTTTCAGCAATTATTGCAATTGGATTGAACTTTGTATTTATTACACAATTTATTGATGAATCTCCAATAGCATATGCTTTATTTGGTTCTACTGTAATTGGAGTTATTTTAGTTCCTGTAATTCAAAAAATTACCAACTATTACACTAGCTACAAACAAAATCCTGTAAAGGAAATTGCAGACTCTGCAAAATGGGGTTATGCAGCATTAACATTAATGGGAATTATCAAAGGCATGCAATCAACGGGACCATTTATGATTGCATTAGTAGTTGCAATTATGTTATCTTACAGTATTGCATCTAGTGTAACACCCGAAGGTGAAGATCCAGTACTCTATGGAATCTTTGGAACAGCATTGACTGCAATGGCAATGTTGAGTCTTGCAGGAATTGTTCTAAGTATTGACGCGTTTGGCCCAATTGCAGATAATGCAGGTGGTATTGTTGAGATGACTAAAATGGGCGAAGAAAATCGTAAAGTCACAGATGAAATAGATGCGGTTGGAAATACCACTAAAGCTGTTACCAAAGGATTTGCTATTGCCAGTGCTGCTTTAGCTGCTCTGGCCATGCTTCAGGCATTTCAGTTTGAAGCGGCCGAAGTTTTCCATGATGTAGTTTTAGATTACAGTCTGTCAAATCCTTCTATTATCGTTGGGTTACTAGTTGGTGGTTTGATTCCATTTATCATTACAGGACAACTCATTAACGGTGTTTCAAGGGCTGCAGGAAAAATGGTAGACGAAGTTAGACGACAATTCAAAGCAGATCCTGGAATTCTTAAAGGAACATCAAAACCAGATTATGCTAAATGTGTAGATATAGCTACAGTTGCTTCAATTAGAGAACTTTGGAAACCTGCAATTGTTGCAATTACTGCCCCAATAATTTTAGGAGTTTTGTTAGGCCCTACTGCCGTAGCCGGATTATTGATGGGTGCAGTTATTACTGGAATTCTATTGGCATATCACTTGGCGAACACTGGTGGTGCATGGGATAATGCAAAGAAACTCATTGAAATGAGAGGAGAGAAAGGCTCTGAAATACACAAAGTTTCAGTTGTAGGTGATATTATTGGTGACCCTTACAAAGATACTGCAGGACCTGCACTTAACACTGTAATTAAATTACTTAATACAATTGCCATTGTTTTTGTATCTGCCTTTGTTTCAATTCTTGCTATCTAATCTTTATCTTCAACAATTAGCGTCATATCTAATTCATCAATCTGGGTCTGAATTGCTTTTTTCAAAGTCTCACTATGTATATTACAGAATTTGAAATAGTCATCTACCGTTTGAAAACATCCGCAAATCCATTTTGTTTTTTTGTCTCCGTCTACTGTCCACTTTGAATACTTGTGTTCTGACATACTATCTCTATCAATTAATCTAAAAAATAGTCTTTTAGAAAAAGGAAAAAAGTGTTTAAGGACAGTTTTCCATTTTTTGGATGTAGTAGCCTTTTTCCTTAATTGCCTGCTCTACAGGCTCTGGTGCATTTGCTGAATGGCAGAATTGACATTCGTTTGTTGTCATCTCTGCATTTTCTTCACCAACTGACTTTAACCACTCTTTGCCATATGTGAGGGCTTTATCGTGATCTTTTTCACCAGTAATAACGTCAAAGTGCATGGTATCACCATTTTTTGCTTTGACATATGTGTCGTATACGTGAATTTCCATAATTATTAGTAACAAAAGGGATATTTAATTCAAAACACCTCCCTCAGGCTGGAGACTTTGATACTAAATTTGTATAATTTTGTCATAATGATATAATTTTGATTTTCATCATGTTCACAATAGTATTTTATGAAACATTTGATTTGAACAGTGATTATCCGTGCTTAGAATCAAGTAATTTATGTTATTGTGAAGAAAAAACAAACAGTTGTATAGTATTAACAAATCAATAAAATTCTAATATGAAATATTTGTGCAAGACCTGTAAAACAAAGTGTGATGATATTCCAAAACATATGATTACAGTACATAAATTTTCAAAATCACTTGTAGAGTCCCAACTTAAAGCAAAAGCAACTTGCTATGACAATGCCTTTGAAAAATTAGAATAATCATAAAAGAAAAACCCTAAAACAAACACAATTTAGAAAATAAATCAATGAACTTGAGGAAATGCTAAGTTTTAATCAATATTGTCCAGTTTCATGATCTTATGGCCACTAAATCGATAGAATTATTTTCTATCTAATGTTTATAGCATTGATAGAAAATGATAACAACAATCTTAGTTGGTTCAAGTGGATGTGGTAAGTCAACTTATGCCAGGACCTTAGGTCATGTAATTTGTTCCACAGACAAATATGTTGAAGAACAGGCAAGCAAACTTGGAGTAAGTTATGATAACGCATTCCAGATATCGCAATCAATTGGTATATTCAAAAAATTTACAAAGTACTTTTACGAAGACATTGAGTTCTGTATACGAAACAACAAGAATTTTGTGATTGATCGAACTAACTTGGGTTCTGAAATGCGGCGCAGTCTTATTACAAAACTCAGAGAAATGGCAAAAAAATATGGAAAAACAATAATCATCAAAGGGGTGTACTTTGTTACTCCAGAGAATGTTATTTGGCAAAGATTGGAACATCGAAAAGTTATAGAAAAAAAATCAATTCATGCAATGCTTGTCGAGGAACAAATTGAAAAATA
>JADFLN010000021.1 GCA_022564385.1 Nitrososphaerota archaeon
TCCCAACTGTACTAAAGCACCTAATGAACTAAACATTGCAAACTTTCCATACTGGGAAATCGTCTTTTTTACTGTGAAATCTCTATCACCAAACGTCCATGTCTTGTTTAAAATAAAGTTAGTAGAAATTGATGCAATTATTCCTATAATATTTGCATGCAAGTACCACATATCAGAAACTCCTCCAGTTAACAATAATGAAATCATGTAATTTACAATAAATCCTGACGCACCTACTGTGTAGAACCTTCCAGCCTTGTAAAGGAATTTTACTGATGAGCGTTTTTCCTGTTTTTCTAATGGCTTTCCATATCGATATAATTTCCAAACTGATCTGTAATAATCAAAAATAGTTTTGATGTTTACTTTGCTAGAACCAAACTTTCTGTCCTGAAAAGTATATGGAATCTCTTTAATGTTAACACTTCTTGTTTTCACTAGTATTTCTAAAAGAAACTTGTAACCTATTGCATCAATGTTTAGTTCTTTGATAATACTTCGTCTGAATGCAAAAAATCCAGACATTGGATCCTTTGTATCAATTCCTAATCCCTTTTTTGCAATCAAAGTTGCAAACTTGCTCATAGTTTTTCTTTTTAATGACCATCCCTGAATTTTTCCACCTTTGATGTATCGTGATGCTACTGCAATATCGTATTGATATTTCTTTATTGATTCAATTAATTTTGGGATAATTTGTGGTGGATGAGAGAAATCACAATCCATCACTACAATTGTATCTCCCTTTGCATGTTGAATTCCTTTAAGAATTGCAGAACCAAGACCTTCTTTAGCTTTTCTATGAATTATTTCTATTGTATAATCTGCCATTTTTTTAATATTTTTTAAATAATCTTCTACCAACTTTCCAGTTCCATCTGGAGAATTATCATCTACTACTATTGCTTGAGTAACAAAATTTTTTGGTAAATTATCTTTAATAGACTTTAAAATTTGTAGAATATTTTGAGATTCATTATAAGTTGGGATTATAATAGAAATTTGTGCATTTGGTTTTTTTCCAATATTTTTTAACAATATAATTTCACAGAAATTTTAGTTAGTTATTAATTTTTAGTAAAAGTTTTTAATTCATTAATAGTTTGATACTTGATAATGAACTCTAAGGTAATTGGAGGAATAGTTGTTCTTATTGTTGTAATTATTGTAGCATATGCACTTAATCAAGGTCAGGAAGACGTATCAAATGAAAAATCAATAGAGCCTGCTCAAGACTCTTCAGTTTTTATCTCTGATTCAGTTACGCTTACCAAAAATAATCCAGATAATGTAATAGATGAGGAAGGAAAGAAGACATATACTATAATTGTTGGTGATTCTCCAATAATTGCAGATTGAGTCCATATCGGATCATGTCAAATTAAGTAAATTCCCTAACGGATCTTGTTAATCACAATCAACTCCATCCTACATATATAACAAATTCCTGTCAGAATATCAATGTACAAGTTTATTGGACTTGCAATGTTAGGTGTCTTTGCCATGATGGTAATTCCAGGTGGCAATTTTGATACCCTACAAAGCGAAAACGTTCTCTATGGTATGGCAACCATAGTGAAAAACGACAGTCAAGGAAACGAAGTATTCCAGCAATCAGTACACAATCAACTGACAGATGCTGGTGAAAAGTATATCTTAGAAGCAGTCTTCGCTGATGCAATCACAGCAAAAACTGATGACCTATCTATTGGTACAATTTGTGTCAGTTTAGCTTCAGTAACACCAAAAGCCGCAGGAAACGAAACCCTATCAGCTCAAGACTTTGATGGAACTGATGACTTGGACGAAAAAAACTGTAAACAAAGTCCAAATAACAATGTAGCTGTATCTAATTCAGTTGCAACCATTGGATCTTTGAAGTTCATATCAGAAACAGGCAATACTGCCAACGTAAATGAAGATGATACAATCAATTCTATTGGTATCTGTCAAAACATTTCAGGTGATGCTGACTATGCAAATTGTGAAACTGGTGGAATATTGTTCGCAGTAGTTAGTGTTACAGCAACAACCCTTGCCGCTGGTGAAACAGTAGACATCACATACAAATTTGATCTGGTATCAGCCGAAACCTAAAATAGCCACCCATTTTTTTTTATAAATTTAAGTGAGGGAATCCTAATGATGATTGGATGGTAAAGAAAAAGGAAATATCTTTTTTAATTATTGGTGCAATCATTCTAGTTACTTCATTTTTTTATCTTGACACATCAGATACATTATTTGGTGTTGTTATTGATCAATTTTCACCTATAGACTGGGATGAAGTTCATCCAATGTATATTGTAAAAAACTCTATTCCTATTGAACTCTTAGAAACTAACAATAATTCATGTACCGTAAAGGCTGAAAATTTTGAAATGATTATTAATCATCAATACTTCATAAAAAATAATAAAGTAACTGAAAAACTGCAATATGACGCACAAGAAAAGACACTGGTTGTACCTTGTGATGAGCTTCAAGGCGAAAAATCAAGACTAAATATATTGTATGTAACTGAAGAGTCACCACAACATGCCATGAAATGGGAATACTTCATAACTGCATGGGATGCAGAGATTCCTTGATTTTGTTTCTACTAAAAATTTAATTCTACAATTATAGTCTAAGAACGCTTCTTAGTTAGAAGCAATGCTCCCAATATAACGAAAAGAGCAACTGCAAGAACAAATGGATACAAAGCAATGACATTCTTTGCAGGATCACCTGATAGAAACTCTACAATCATGCTTCCAGAATTGACTACTGGTGGATCAGTAGAGCCCTCCATTCCATGAACTGAATAGGAATCAAATGCAAATACACCAATATCCAGATTGGTAACGACAATTCTTCCTCCGTTATTCACAGTCAGTCCTGCTCTATCAGTGTAAGATATGATTAGTTTTGCTTCTGGATACCAACCTCTATCCAAGTCTCTAAAAACTATAATGTATCCCTCTCTTTGAGTTTTAACTGAAACCCATAACTTGTTGTCAGGTGATGCGCCCATTCCAACTTCAACAAATTCAGTTCCTGAAAGATCTTGATTATAAATTCTAAGGACAGCATCTCCATTTGGATGTGCATAAATTAGATTGTTATCAATGGTTACTTGCCAGCTAATTCCATGAATATCATCAAGTGGTATGATTGGTGTATCTCGCAGAACTGTATTAAATTTCTCTGCAGGAATTTCTATTAAATCAATAATTACTGAAGGATTTTTCACATCTTGAGCAAATGCTGGAGTGATAAAAAATCCTGTAAGCAAAACTATTGCAAATAGATACTTCACAGACTTGGGCAAATTTAATTGAATAAATATCTAATCAACAAAAGGTTTTGGATGATCCAAAATTACTTTAGCTACTTCGGGTCGTAAAATAAACTGAGATGGGGACTGGCCGTTTTGAATCATCTCTCTAAGTTTAGTTCCACTAATCTGCTCTTTGTCATCATCATCATGTGGACATGCCTTTGGATTTGTGTATGTAAGACATTTTTTGCAGTAGAAGAATGGTGGGAAAAATACTGGAGAGATCTCTAGTTCTGGATAGTCATCAAAGATTTTTTGTGCTGCAAATGGATCATAAAATTTTCCAACACCCGCATGGTCTCGTCCAATTATGATGTGTATACATCCCTAGTTCTGCCTAATTATTGCATGATGGATGGCCTCTTTTGGTCCAGCATACTTCATCTCAGTGTGTAGAGTTCCAAGAATACACCTGTTTTCTGGATAGTATAATTTTATCATGGTTTCATAGCATTTTACAATAACCTCATCAACAAAGTCACCAGACTTTTTCTTTCCAATAATTGGATTAACAAATACTCCATCACGTGTTGTAATTGATGTCTTTTGTAGCATTTCGTGTGCTACATGTGGAGGATTTCTGGTTTGAAACGCACAGATTGTCTTCCATCCTGCTTTTGCAAATGCTTCTCTTGTTTGGATAGGAGTTAGTCTATGTTTTCGTATTTCAGTCTCTTCAGGTCTTTGAATATAGTCAATCTTTCCACCAACCAGATAATCCTTCATTGACATTGTCTTTGCAACGCCTGGATGAGTAGAGTCAGTTGTTCCATAGATTCCTTGTACAGTCTTTTCTTTATCAAAAGAGTATGTTTCCTCAACATGCAATACTGCAACACCAACTCCTTGAGGATTTTGTAACAATACATCTCCTGTTTCTTTCATTTTAGAAGCAGTTTGCTCATCAACATCAAGTACAATTGGAATGGTCCAAGCTAAATTATTTGCTAATCTTCCTCGTGAAACAACACTTTCAAAGTCTTGTTGTCCCAAAAATCCCTCTAGAGGACTAAAAATTCCGTCTGCTATATTTTCAACATCATTTGCAAGATCCTCACTAATTGTAATTGAGAATAGTCCAGTAGGATCAACTTTGGTAATTCTGTTAACTAGTATACCACCGTGTGGTTTAATTGAATTATTTTCTGACATGCAAAAATTCTCTACTTATGGTCTATATGAAGGCCACATTCTTTGTTTCCATCTTTTTCCCACCACCATCTTCCTGCTCGAAGATCTTCTCCAGGTTTTATAGGTCTTGTACAAGGTTCACAACCAACGCTTGGATAACCTTTGGCAAGAAGACTGTTCTGTGGTAAGTTATTCTTTTTGATATATTCTTGAATTTGTTTCCAAGTCCAATCAATTATTGGATTAATCTTTAGAATATCACCATGTCCATGGTCTAGTTGAAAGATTGTAGCATCTTCTCGAGTTTTAGTCTGATCACGTCTTAATCCGGTAATCCAGCCATCCAGAGTACTCAATATTCTATTAATTGGATGTACTTTACGAATTTCACAACACAGTTTCCTGTTCTCTACACTTTCATAGAAGAGATTCACACCTTTTTCTCTAACCATATCTTCAACTTCTTTGGCATCAGGAAATAGCACTTCGATTGAAATGTTATATTTTTTTCTTACAACATCCATTATATCATAGGTCTCTTGTGGTAGTCTTCCAGTATCTAATGTAAAGAATCTAAATTTTGGATTAATCTTTATCATAATATCCATAATTACCGAGTCTTCTGCACCAAAACTTGATGCTTTTGCAACTTTGGGATGAAGATTGTCTGATGCCCATTGAAGTGACTCTTCAGCAGTGTGAATTCTTGAATTGAGATCATCAACCTGTTCTTGTGTAAATTTTGTCACATTCTCATTTGAAGTATTTGTTTTATATTGATTACCCGAAGTTTTGTCCTAAATTATAAACAAGTAGATTTCAAAATAGAAAAGATGGATGAAATATCATACGTTGTAGTTTTTCCAACCATATTTTCAAAAAATAAAATTCCTCAGTTAATTAAAAATATTAAAAAAATTCTCAAGATTAAAAATCAACAATTCAAATCTATAAAACGTGATGATGAAATAATTTTAGTTGATGCAAACGATCCTGTATTTACATCATCTGCTATCAATTTACTTTTTGGAATCGAAAAAATTGCAATTGCAAGGAATATAAAAAATAATTTCCAAGATGTTGTTTCAGAGATTACCTCGGTAGGTGGTAATCTACTTCTAAAGGGAGAGAAATTTCTAGTGAAAGTTGAAGGGTCATCAAAAGGATTTCTTACAAAAGATGTAGAGATTGCTGCAACATCAAGTATAATAGAAAAAAAATCAAAACTCGGAGCTCATCCTGGAACAGAAGAAGATTATGATAAATTGTTGTATACATATCTAACAAAAAATAATGCATACATCTGTATTTTCTTAGATAAGGGCAGGGGTGGTATTCCATATCAATCACAAAATCAGAAAACGATTTGTGCAGTGTATGATGAAATATCCGCAGTATCTTGTTTTGAGACAATTAAACAAGGTTATGATACCCAGATTATGGTTTGTTATAGACAAAAATCAGAATTAATGAATCTAGCAAAAATAATTAATCAGATAATTCCAAGACTAGTACAAGACAAGATTGAATTAGAATTCTTTCATCTAAAGATAAAGCCTAATGGAATTAAAAATTATTTGATCTATGTAAACTCTATTCTAGAGATAATGCTAAAACATTCAAACCACCATGTGTCACTAGCTTTATCACCATTGGTATTTTCCACAGACTTTGTTGATTATTCATTAAAGCACGTATTTGAAAAGAATAAAATTCCAATAATTCCACTTGCTGGAGTTGATGATAATTTGTTTAATGAAGCAAAAGAGATCGGGTTGGAAAGAAATATCAAAAAATTGGAAAAAATAGTCACAATTAATTCAAATGAGGTTCCTGTTTTTTCAAAAAAAGAAGTAGAATCTGCTATTAAAACAAAGAAAAAGATTTCAGTTAAGGTAGGACCTAACAATGTTCATGATATTTTAGATTCATTAGAGAATCACTGAGAATTTAAACGGCATATTTGGTTTCATATTGTGCTCAAAATAGGAGAATTCATCTATCCATGGGGAAGTGGTCATTATTCCAGAATGATGAGACTAAATCAAGTATTAGGAGACCACATAAAAGAAGAGTTTGAGGTTCATTTTTCAAGCAAGGGCCATGTTTATGAAAAATTATTAAAAAAATTTCCAGATCAAAAAGAAAAAATTCATGAGATCTTAATGCCAACTCCAATTGATGGAAAATTTGGTCCAAGCATTTCAATGTCATTAATAAATTTGTTATTACCAATTTCAAAAAACCCTCCACTAGTAAGGCAGATTGTAAACTATTTGAGAGAAGAAAGAAAGCTATACAACAAAGAAAAATTTGATCTTGTAATCAATGATGGAGATATGGGATCAAATATTTTGGCAAGAAATAGAAATATTCCAAGTTTGTTTATAACAAATCAATTTAGACCTAAACTATACAATTCAAGATCATATCTTTATCCATCATTAATCTTTATTGCAAAACAGATTGTTAAAGCATCAAAAATTATTGTTGCAGATTCGCCACCGCCATACACTATATGTGAGTACAATCTAAATTTCATAAAAGAGGCAGAGGAAAAAGTAACATATGTTGGATATTTTATAAATCATAAACAATTCAAAAAAGAAGATACATCTGATCTTGAGAAATTAGTTAAAGATAACGAATTTGGTTACTGGATGAGAACTGGAAATAAATCAACTAATGATGGAACTGGTCAGAGATACGAAAAAGTATTCCATCAAGATGAGATGAATGATGAAAAAAGAATCATTTCACATGCAAGAAATGATTCAAACATAGATTCTGTAACAGCAAAAGATGGCAAAAAATATTCAATCTCTGAGGCTTTGGATAAAAAAATAGATTGGATTCAAATCGATGTTGGTTTTCTTTCAGAACAAGAAAAAGACACAATTCTGAATTTATGTAGGTATGCAGTAGTCAATGGTTCTCATACAGTAATGGGTGAGATAATTGGTGAAAAATCAAAGCCAATAATTGGAATTCCAGTCTATGATGAGCATACAAATAACATCAGATGGGCAGAAGACAAGAATTTAGGTGTACTAGCCACAAAAACAGACCAAGTCACTAGGGCTATTTCCAAAATTAAAGAGAATTATGAGGAATTTGAAGGAAGTTTGAGCGAGTTTTCAAAGAATTTTGTTCCTAATGGGGCAGAAAATTCAGCAAAGATTGTAGCTCAGAGTTTGGAAGAAAAGAAATAATAGATTATTTTTAAAATTTTATTCGTCTGGCACGCGGGATTTCGATGGGCGAACGGACCGCAAGGGATGATGAAAAAATCCGCGTGTCAGATTAATATCGATCAGTTAAGAATGTGGGAACGCTTTTATGGAAAAAATTAAGCCAAGTCATCAGTGCCTAACTGCCCAGAATGTACAGCGAGAGAGAAAAAGAAGATTCAAACAAAATATGAAGCAGACACTCCAGAAGAAGATAGAGGCAGAGACGATTTATACAAATTGTTTGATACGATTGAAATTCCAATGAAGATGGACACTAATACAAAGAATTTCATTTGTAAAAGATGTGGATTATACGCAACAAGAGAACAGGTATCAGACATTCGATACAAACTAAATCAAAGAGAGAAAACACGTGAAGATAAACATGATGACTATCTGGAATGGTGGTCAAAAAGTAAAAAGGAAAAACAGGAAAACTAGAGCAAATTTAGTATAGATAAAAAAAGAAAGATAAAATTTCTAATTGAATTTCAGATGAAATTTAGAATACAAAATTTAAGAAACCTGAAGAGCTGAAAAAATGAGATACATTCTTGAGTTTTATGATGCAGAAAACAAAATAGATCTCAGTTGTATGATTCAATAGAAGATGAAAAACATATTGTTACAATGAATTTACCAAAAAAAAAAGAGTTAGAGAAGGAAACTGTTTATGAATTTATTTTTGATCAACACAAAGCTCCACTAAGCAAAAAGGTTTCAGAATATCAAGAAAAGAGATTGCTATGAATGCAATTTGAATTAAAGTCACATGAATTGATAGATATACAATCTGAGGCTACAAATGATAATTCAGAAGAATAAAACTAGTCTTTTGTAGAATCTAACTGCTTTTTGAAAGATATTCCCAATATTGGATTGATAAAATATGGAAATGTGTTTTTCATCCATACTGCGCCACGTACTACAGATGGAACTATGATTTCCAGTCTTGGAGAGTTTGCTGCCTTTAGAATTGTTTTTGCTACAGTTTTTGAACTAAGTGACATTGGTGAATACTTTGGCATTTTTTCAAATGATGGATGATCAAAAAAGTTAGTTCTAACCATAATTGGACTAACAACAGTAATTTCAACTCCAGTATTTTTTAGTTCATGTTTAAGACCCTCTGAAAATCCTAACATTGCAAATTTAGATGCACAGTACGAAGCGATTCCAGGTAAACCAAAGCTTGCTGCAACAGATGCAACATTTACTATATGACCAGATTTCTTCTTCAGCATTGATGGAAGAAAATTTTTAATACAATAAATCATACCAAAGTAATTTGTTTCCATCTGTGATTCTATCTCATCTATAGAAAGATCAGATACAGTGCCATAAATGGCAAAACCAGCGTTATTTACCAAAATATCTATAAAATCAAATTTTTCTAAAACCATTTTTGACATTTCTTTTACTTGATCTTTTTTTGAAATATCACATTGACAGACTAGTGAAGATACATGAAATTCCTTTAATTCATTTGCAACTTGGTCAAGTTTGTCTTTTCTTCTTGCAACCAAAACTATGTTTGCACCTAGTTTTGCAAATTCTATTGCAGTCTCTTTACCAATGCCAGATGATGCACCAGTAATTAGAACCACTTTATTTTTAAAATCCACATATCAAAAAAATCATATGAAGATAAAGTGGTTTCTATGTGGCTTGTGTTTTTGATATCTTACTCAAGGCTAATTTTACTAAAAGTAGCCAAGTTATGAGAATTGGAACATAATAAGTTGCAATTCTCCATCCAATAACTGCATCCCAAGCAACAACTCCCTTAGGTATATCAAAATTAAACGGATTCAAATTATTGATATATGCTACAATTCCAAATTCAGCCAGTCCAGAGCCACCTATGGTAATAGGCAAGTTTGCGATTGCATTGGCACCCATTACTGCCATGATTGAATCAAATGCATTAATCACATATCCTGTTCCCATTGCAATAATCATAAATGATATTCCATAAAATAACCAAGATACAAATGAGAGTAGAAAAGATACTAGAAAGACTTTTTTAGATTCTGGAGTTTTAATGTTTTCTCTGATCATCAAACATGTTTCTTCCATCCAGGAATTTGTTTGATCAATGATTTTTACACCTTTTTCTTTTCCCAATTTTTTAACAATAATTTCTAGTACATTTGGAACTTGGAATGTATGTTTGACAGATAAAAAGAACATAACTGTCCATAAAGTTGTTATAGAAATACTGGTAATTAAAATAATTATTCCTACAACATATGCCCCATTCAATAATGCAATTATTCCAGCCAAAATAGATAACAGGCCTGCTGCAAGAACTTCAGTTACAATATCCATAATTGCAATCCATGTGGCTTTTGAAAGTTTTACCCCCTTTTTTTTCAAGTAATAAATTACAATAAATTCTGCCCCAACAAACATCGGAGTTGTAAATTTGATAAATTCACTGCCAATTCTTACACCCATTAATTTCCAAAAAGAATCAAAGTTGCCAAGATATTTTCTTGTAATGTATACAAACTTGATTCCTTGAAAACCTAATTTAATAATCATCGCAAGAACTGCGCCAACAAACGGAAAGAATCCTATTGCCAATACATCTTCAACTTTGATATCAAATTGAATGGCAATAATGAAAATAGGAATTAGGGTAACAGGTATGGCTACAAGTCTCCAATTCATATCAAGTTTTTTTAAATAATCAAATATGAAAGTTGATGGTAAAGCTAGTTTGAAATATAAGCAAAGAGAAATTAGACAAGATTGAAAACAATTTTTATTTCCGGTACAGCTGGTGCAGGAAAATCATTGCTAACATCAAAATTATATGATTATTACACAAAAAATAGAGCATTTGCAGCTATTTTGAACTTAGATCCAGGTGTAGAGAATATGCCATATACTTGTGATATTGATGTTAGAGATTATGTTGATTATGTATCTATAATGCAAAAGTATGATCTTGGTCCAAATGGTGCTTTAGTAATGGCAAATGATTTGATTGCATCAAAAATTGATGAAATCCAAAATGAAGTGAATAGAGTAAATCCGGATTATCTAATTGTTGATACACCTGGACAAATTGAATTGTTTGCATATCGTTCTAGTGGACCTTTTCTTGTAGAAAATATTTCATCAGAAGAAAAAACAAATATCTTTCTTTTTGATGGTGCTTTAATTACTACACCGGTAAATTTTGTTTCAATTGCACTTCTTGCAACATCAATAAAATTACGTCTGAATATATCAACAGTTAATGTATTAACAAAAACAGATCTTATTGGTACCAAGCTTAAAGACATACTACAATGGACCACAAGTCTGAGTAAGTTAGAAGATGCGATTGGCAAAGAAGCAGATGGAGAAACCTATTCATTAACTACAAACATTTTACGGGGTTTGAATTTTGGTGGATTTGCACAGGGATTGATTCCAATTTCAAATGTTACAGGAGATGGTTTTGTGAATCTTGAAGGGGCCCTTAGCAGAATTCTTAACTTGGGTGAAGAGATAGAAGACTAGTTGACATCAAAGATTATGATAAAGGCACCATCATCTACTGCAAATTTAGGTCCAGGGTTTGATGTATTTGGATTAGCAATAGATGCATTTCATGATGAAATAACACTAACCAAAACAAAAAGTGGAATTACTATAATCACAGATGATAAGATTCCAACAAATCCTAAAAATAATACTGCAGGATTGGTTGTAAAAAATATGAAAAAAAAATTTAAGATCAAATGCGGTATTGAAATTAAAATCAAGAAAGGTGTTCCTGCAGGATTTGGAATAGGAAGTAGTGCAGCATCAGCAGCGGCTGCAGCAGTAGCATTTGATAAACTGTTTTCACTAAAGCTTGATGGAAACTCTTTAGTAGAATTTGCAGGTTCTGGAGAAAAAGCTAGTGCTGGCTCAGTTCATTATGATAATGTTGCTGCTTCTGTTTTGGGAGGATTTGTAATTGTAAAGACAAATCCTTTAGATATCATCAGGGTAGAACCTCCAACAAATCTTAGAATGTGTATTGCAATTCCAGATATTGTCGTTCCAAAAAAGAAGACCAAAGTATCAAGAGGAGTAATTCCAAAGAAAATTAAGCTGACTGATAGTATTTTGAATCTATCAAATGCATCAGCAATTGTTGCAGGATTTATGAGAAAAGATCCTACATTGATTGGAAGTTCAATTAAAGATGTGATAATTGAACCTGCAAGACAACATATGATACCAGGATTTGCAAAAGTAAAGCAGAATGCCCTAAAAGCAGGAGCATTGGGTGTTACAATAAGCGGAGCAGGGCCATCAGTAATTGCATTTTCAAAAAGTTCTGCTGATTTGAAAAAAATTTGTCTAGCTATGGCAAGAGGATTTGCATCTACAAATACAAAATGTAAGACAATAATCTGTAAACCTAGTAAAGGTGCAGCAGACAAAAGAAAATAATTTTAGATGTGATTTAATGAAAAAAGCAGTTATTGTTTTTAGTGGAGGAATTGATTCTGTTTGTGCAGTTTCATTTTTGAGGTCAAGATATGAGTTTTATGGTATTACGTTTTCATATGGTCAAAAGGCAAGCAAAGAGATCACAGCAGCAAAATCTTTTGCAAAGAAACTTGGATTAAAGCAGCATAAAATTATCGATATTGGTTTTATGAAAGAGTTGTATGGTGATTCTAACGTTCTAACAAGCACAAAAAGAGAAATTCCTAGTAAATTTGAGTATTCAATTGTAGTTCCAATTAGAAATGCAGTATTTCTATCAATTGCATCTGCATGGGCTTTTACACTTAATGCCTCACTAGTTGTGTATGGTGCACATACTGGAGATAAACACTATCCTGATTGTAGACCAACTTTTACAAAAAAACTAGAAGCTGCGTTTAATCAAGGAGAGATTGATGGAATCAATTCAGGATTACGAAAAACTATTGAAATTTGGTCACCTTATCGTGAGGGATTATCAAAGAGTGATTTACTAAAAACTGGAATGAAAGTTTTGGGGGATTCTATCTTTAAGACTTGGAGTTGTTACTCAAATAAAAAATATCATTGTGGAGTTTGTGAATCATGCAATAACAGAAAAATTGCTTTTCAAAAAACTGGCATTACAGATAAAACAAAATATCTTAAATAATTCTAGTAACTATTTCCAAGAATCTTCTTTTTTAGAATAAAACCTCTAATTCCAATATACCAAATTAAGAAGAATGCCCCAAAAATTCCTGTAATCATATAGTTATGGATATCTACTGGAAGTTCTCCAAAAGAGTCAGTAATTTTAACTGATGCTAGAAAAGAGATTATGATAACCAATATACATTCTATTGCATACCATATCCAATGAGGAAATGATTCCTTTGGAATGTGAATATTTGAATGCACTACCATGATTGTAATTAAAAAGATAGATTATTTAATTTTTCAGTATATTCTAAAAAGTAGAGTCTGAGGCACGTTTCTTGATGAGTGCTATTATACTCTCTTTTTCCTCCTTATTTTCATAAATTCCTCTAAATGCTGATGAAGAAAGCGTCACATCATTTCTAACACCACGCATTTTCATACAGAGGTGTTCTGCATCAGCAAAAACTACAACACCTTTTACACCTTGAGCATACAGCTCATCTGCAATATTCTTGGTTAGTCGTTCTTGAATTTGCAGTCTCTTTGAATATTTTTCTACTAATCTGACAAGTTTTGATATTCCAAAAACTCTACCATTTGGTGAGTATGCAATATGGATCTTCCCAAAAAATGGTAACATATGGTGTTCACACATAGAATAAAATTGAATATTACGTGCAATAACTACATCAGAGTCTTCTGAAAATTGTACAGATAACTCTGAATCAGAATCATATCCAGAAAAGATCTCTTTGTACATATTTGCAATTCTTTCAGGTGTCTCTCGTAATCCTTCGCGAGTTGGATCCTCACCAACCTCAATAATTAATTCTCTTATGAGTTTTTTTACACGTTCTTTATCCATTTGATATTCTCACAGAATTTTTCTAGTATTTGAACCTAGTCGAATTTTTAGGCAAGTGTTAATGTTACGGGGCTCCGATGAATTTGTGTAACTGAGGGACTACCTTGACATCAATATAGTAAGGATATACTATATCATACAAATTCAATAAAAGCTCTAGTGATGGTTCAGAGACACCATAAGTAGGCTGAATTACAAATCCATCAATATCATCTTTAGAGATAACATCAAAAATTTGATTTGTCAATTCTTCAAATTCGTTTAACTGAGTTTTTGAGCTAACTACAATTTTGATGTAAGTTATTTTCTTTGTCTTTACAGAGGATTCAAGACATTTCATTGCATGAATAATTAATTTTTCATAGTGTTTAGAGTCTACAAAATCAGAGTCTTTTGTTTTAAATTCAATTTTGACGATATCAAAAAATGGTAAAACATGATTGAATCTATCAATATCAAAACATGATGATTCAAGGTACGTAGGAATTTTTTTGTCTTGGATATGCTTTGCGAGAAGGGCTACTGCTTCGTGTTGGATTAATGGATCACCTCCAGTAAAATTTACTTTGTAAGTTTGATTTTTAAGATTAGAATCAATTAGTTGGTTTGCTTCTTCAATTGTATATTCTGTACCAGAATCAAGTGGGAGAGATTCTAGGGTATCACAGTAAAAACAGGTAAAAGGACATCCTGCAAGTCTAACAAATAGAGTCTTTGTTCCATAAAGAATACCTTCGCCTTCAACTGATGTAAATATCTCAAATAGTCTTACTTTCAAGTAATTATAGTAATTTTTTTCATTATTTATTCAATGAGTTTCTAATGCATTGCAGGTTCTTTTGAATAGAACAATCCAGAGATAAAGAACACTACTCCTAAGATTCCAATAATGCTACCAATAAGTTCCACTTGATTTTGGAAGTAACTCTCCATTGGAGCCCATAACCATGCCATTAAAGCACCAAATACAATCATTGGAACTCCTACTCCAACTGTAATTGCTTTAGAGGCCATACTCATGTTGTTTAGAAAATATATATGAAGTTTATGAAAAATTTAGCGGATTTGTTTTGCTTGTTCTAGTTTCAGTTTATTGACTGAGATCAACTATGAGTTGCTTTGCAGAGATGATCTTATTTTCAGAATCATAGGTAATTACATAGAGCATTGCATATGAACTACCAGGGAATGGAGTTACATTGTTAAATGTTATATTATTACCAGTTGTAAATTTTTCAGTATTTGGATTACAACTAACACAGCCTATTTTGTAATTTGTTGCTTTATCATCATAATTCCAAGTAATTTTAACAGTTGCAGAATTGCCATCATAATTCAATGCAAGTATTCTAACATTATCAAGTGATTCAGCAAATGCAGGATTGCCTAAAATCATACTAGCCACCAAGATTAACAAGCCAAATGATGTGATAACTTTCAATTCTCTTCCTCCAAATCATTTCTTAATTTAACCATATTTTGTAGATCTTTTTTATAAATTTCAACTATATCTAGTCTTTCTAGACGTTTTACAGCTCTCCACATAGTAGTTCGAGGTTGAAGGAATTTTTTTCGTAAATCACTCTCAAAAACTTTACCGCCATTTTCAGAGATGAATCTTACAATTTCTTTATCATCTTCACGCAAATCTGATCTAAGACTAAAAATTGTTTCAGGGTCTAAAGATTTAGATTCTGATTGTTTTTCAGGTAATTCTACAACATGAATTTGTGGAGATTTTGATTGTTTTCTCTTGATAAGAACTGCAGCTACAATACTTACAGTAATTATTGGTCCAATAATTAATCCCGCAGTCATAAAATCAAGTGTGTATTCAAGTGGATTTGTAGTTGGTTCGGAAATGATTCCAAAAATGTAATCTATTTGAGCAGGTCCGCTGAAAAGTTCTAGTTTAATTTGTTCATCAATTTGTTTCATATTATTTGGCAAAACACTCATTCCAACAATTACAGAGTTTTCTGGCATTAGCAATGAGTAATTTAATGGAGAGTCAAATGAAAAAGTCCAAACTCGTCCTTCTTTTGAAATTAAATCATGAATGTCATAATCAATAGTGATACTGGATGAACCAAGAGTATCAACTATTACTTTATCATCAATAATATCTCCAGATAATGAGGAACCATTTTCATCAATAGCAATAAAATTGTCAATTGATGAACCAAAGAGGCTGAGTTCAAAATTAGAAGAATCTACATCTATGTGAGAGGAAATATGTGTAGAACCATCAGACTGAATAATTAGTTCAAGAGTTCGAGTAGAACTGAATGAGGTCTGTATAGGTATTGTTAGTGTAATAACAATCAAGCCAGCAAGTATCAAAGGTGCCTTAATCATTGTTTCAAGGATACCATCAGTCCTTACAAAAAGTATTCCATCTTCTTGAAGAAACCCTTTCCTATGAATTGGTGCAATTACGGGTTTCATTGGATTAATACCTTAGATTCATGCTTTCTACGAGTCCCTGAAATTTCTTAAACTCCTGGAAAAATTCAAGTCCTTTTTCAGTAATCTGAAAGATTCTGTTTCTGTCATTTTTGATGGATTCTACCAAGCCTGCTTCTATTAGTTTCTCACATTTGTCTAGTACTGCATAGTGAGATAGATTGGCTTTTCGAGAGATTGCAGATACAATGATTCCATCACGACCACCATCAGCGGTAACGTCTAAGATATCACCCATTATGCCCATTTCTGACCTGTATTGTTGTTTTGACATGTTATTGTATACAACTACTTAGTTAATGAGGAACATCTTGAAACACGACAGCGGAACACAAAGCGGAACAGGAATTTAGCTAGTAAAATACCATGATTTTTTAGAAAATTGATGCGGGGGAGAAATTCCAAAAAAAATTATGCCTAAAAATTTGGTAAGAAAAAATTCAATCTCTTGAAAAAGTGTCTCTTCGGTATATTTTTACAAAAATAATCTAATTTGGATAGTTCTGTTATATTTTCAAGAATTTAGCATATAAGGAACAGGATGATTCCTCGCCGTTCCTAATCTATCAGTTATACAAATCTTTGATATGGTAAAAATCCAAAACAGAACTATTGGTGTAATTACAATTCTGTTGATGCTTGGTGCTTCACCATTATCTGTAACCTATTCGTTTGCAGATTTAGAAGAGTACCAACAAGATGAAAAGAGACAAAATAATCCAGAGGCTGAAAAAAATACTCACGAAGTAAGACTTGAAGCGATTCTTACTGAAAAAGTAGTTAATGGAGAGCTGGAAGTACGACATTATGCTTTGCCCGATGATATTTCAGAAGACGACATACAGAGAACGTTATCCTTTGAAGGTCAAATATCAGGTTGGGCATATGTAAATTACAAGGCATATCATTCAGGGATAATTCTCTTTGATGGTAAAGTATCTAAGATTGGAGAATATCTATGGGGGATTTCTACAAATAGTGAGTTAAATCTTGCAGATATACAACTTGATTTAGAATCAAGTGAAAAATCCAATAGTTCAGATGTAATAACGCATGAAATAGCCTCAAATGAGGATCTTAGTTATAGAGTCATATTTTCTGGAAAAGTTGTAGAAATAGATAAAGAAAATGGAATTGTTATCTCTTTGATAAATTCTAGTCTAAAAAATCATGAGATGAGTCAAAATATCAAATTTCTGCAGGTTGGGGAACTGAGCATAAATTCAGAAAATTCAATTAGTTCAAACCAAGAATTCAGAAATTCAATATCGGTAAGATAATTACCACTTTTTTTCTTTAGTTAACAAAAAATCATTCACAAGGTCAGCTTTGAGATTCATAGTAACTTTTTATTCTCAGATTGAAAAGAAAATCATAAAATGTTTGATAAATTCAGAGAAGGTGGAGGAGAGATGGTAGAAGAAAGAATAGAAGAAAATGTCAATGTTGAAGAATCTGTAGAATCAACTTCAACAGTTGAGTCTGCAAGTAAGATTGGAATTGGGGAATTAATAGGAAAACGTGGAAAATTAGAAGAGGCAATAGATTATGTTGGTTTGATGATTAAGAATCTTAAAGACAAGAGAACTTCACTTGAAAAAGATATTGAAGAAGAATCAGTAGATATTAAAAATCTCAGAGAAAAACTTCGGAAAGTTAGTGAATACATAGAAGAGGAAAATAGTGGAATTAAGGAACTTGCAAATAAGAGAAAGCAAGTCGAGGACCAAGCAGATGAAGTAGGTACAATCATCAATACATTAAGAGACAGACTTTCAGGAATTGACAAAATTATTGATGATGAAGGTAATAGAGTTAAAAGAATTAAAGAGTCTAGAGAACATCTAGATGATTAATTTCATATTTAATTAGACACAATTTAGTTATTAGTTAGATCCTGGAGATGGCAGTTTAGATTATTTGTCTTTCTTAGAGTTATTCTGAATGTTCTTTGCTTCTAGTATAGATACTTTCTGAGCTTTGTCTGATTCTATCTGAAGTAACTTGGCTTCCTGTTTAGCTAGTCTGTCAGCCTCTCGTTGAAGTTTATCTGATTCCTGTTTAGCTAGTCTGTCAGATTCTCTCTCAGCTTTGTCTGATTCT
>JADFLN010000103.1 GCA_022564385.1 Nitrososphaerota archaeon
GTGACAAAAATCTTTCAAGCGCTGCTGTGGTATCTGGTTTTGCAGTAGGAATGTTAGTAATGTATCTAACAAGTATTTTGGTTTAGTCTGGTTCTGGATGGATTGTTATTACAGCATTTTTGATTTTTGCTCTAATGACATGTTCTATCTTTGACGTTAAATCATGAACTTTCTCAATTGATAATTCCTTGTCAAATGAACAATCTATGTCTATCTTGAGAATGTTCTCAAAATTCAGAGATATTATGCGACCAATTTTTTTGATTTCTGGATATTTCTCTAAAACTATCCTGATTTCATCTTCCAAAATTTTATCTTCCAAATTAAAATTCTCAGGTACTGTCACAAATGGCTCTAAATGAATAGTTGTATGTTCAATTTCTGGAATATTTTCTTGAATTTTCTGCTCAATAACTTCCGAAATTTTATGTGCTGATAAAAGATTGATCTCTTTGTCAACCATTACATGTAAATCAGAATATGTCTTTCCTTCGCTTTTGTGTGAACTAACACTATGTACTTCTTTTACACCATCAACACTTTTCACAATATCTAATATTTTTACATCTAATGGAACATCTTTCCAATTTGGTTCAAAATGGATTGTTATTGACGTATTTGTAATTCTATTTTTTATGTTTCTCTCAACACTATTACTAATCTCATGTGCTTTGTCAAAACTAGTATCTCCTCTTAACGAGATTGTTATATCTACAAAAAATGTATCACCAGATCTTCTCATTAATATTGGATTTGCATCAATAACTCCTTCTGTTGATATTGCAATATCTCTAACATTGTTTACAAGTTCGGGTGAGATAATATCTGTTAAATCAAGAGCAGTTCTGTAAATTAGTTTTACGCTAAGTATTACTAATAATACTCCTAAAATCAACGCTGCAACAAAATCCCCATAATCGAACCCATATGATATCAAAACTATTCCAACAATTGCAACTATGGTGGAACCAAGATCCATAAATGCATGATAAAAATCTGCTTTGAGAGTTGCGCCTCCAATTTTTTTAATAGCTTTTCTTAACAGAACTATTCTGAAAATATCAATTCCTATTGTGTATAATCCACCAATTATTGCAAACAATCCTGGTAGAATACTTGGTGGAGGACTCTGCAATCTATTGATAGATTCATAAATGAAAAAGCAGGCAATAATAAAAATTGCTATCCCCCCAATCAATCCTCCTAATGATTCAATTTTTCCATGTCCGTAGGTATGTTCAGCATCAGGTGGTTTGATTGCCCATCTTGCCGCCAAAAGTAAAACCAGAGTTACGACACTGTCTAACAATGCATGAATACTATCTGTAATGAGTGCAAGACTATTTGATGTTAAACCAAAAATTAACTCTACTACAAATGCAGAAAAAATAGCCAGAAATGAAATCTGTAAAACTTTAGTTCTTTGAACAAACATTTTCCTTATTTTTTGATATTTCTTATCATGTATTACAAGTTTCTAAGAAGAAATGCTACGACAATGTTATTTGCGATAAGACAACATTTTAAATTATTGGGCAAGAAATATTTCTTTTTACTGACTGTTTTCTTTATGATTTCACTAATTTCTATCACAAATGCTGAGGCATCAAGTAACCCAAACTTGTTTGTGTCTGCTGAAAATTCACAATTTAACAATTATTTTTCAGGTTCTATGGTAATTGAAGTAGTTATTCGTGATCCAAATCTACATGATACTGGTGAAGGAAAAGGTGAACCTGATGTTACACTCAATGGAAAATTATTACGAATGGTTCAAGCAACTGATGGTAATTGGTATGCTTATTTTGCAAATGTTAGCAAGGCAAAAGCTGCAGATTCTACCGTTGGTTTAACTGGAAAAGGATTAGATTTTGGAGTTTTCTGCAGTAGAGACACAGCATCTTCAGTTTTTGGAATCTCTCTTTCTGAAACTGATGGTTTTGCAGTCCCTAAATCTGTGGGCTTGGTAGGTTTTACTGATGGTAATTCATCCTTTAGTCCATGTACTGGCTCTCCAACTGGTTCTCTAAATTTGAATAATGTAGTGAGAAAGGCAAAATCAATTAACACAAATTCCAATATACCGACCGGACAAATTGGATTAAATTCTAATGCTTGGCCATTAATCCAACTTTATTCCTTTAATGGGGTTACTATCCAATACAATCCTGGTGGTTCATCACAGCAAGTTTCACTTGAATATGATGAAATTCAAAATATTTCTTTTAATCTTGATAGAGATCTTTATCCTAGTAATGCCGAGATCTTTCTAACTGTAAATGACTTTCAATTAAATCAGGATCCTACTGATGAAGATTCCTGGACATTTGATATTGGTTCCAGTCCATCTACATTTTATCAAGCTTATGATAATGGTGGCTCTAGTTCAGCAAATGGAGGAACAGGTTTAGTAGATTTGGTTCCACATCTTTCTTCTTTAGGATTTGAAGATAATGGAAAACTTTCTGTAAATTTGGGGTCTGTAATAGAATTAAAATCCAATAATGAACAACCTGATACCCGTGTTTCTAACGGCAGTCAGACTTTTTCAGAAATTCTTACATTAGTGGAGGTCGGTCCTAATTCCGGCATCTTTGATAACGCTGATCATAATGATCAATCAACTTTAGGAATATTAGATAATGCTCCCCGAGGTCAAACTGGTTCTATTGAATATAATAAAAAATCTATATCTGTTCTTACAGGTTTTTCTACAGCCACTTTTTCCTTGAGTAATCCAACTTTAACAATAGGTGATGGTAATCCGTCTTTGAAACCTGGAACTAAATTTTCTATAGTTCTTGTTGATCCTGATCAGAACTTTAATTCTGGATCACGAGAACACTTGGATGCCTTTAGAGATTCTTCATTACTCCCAACATTGAAGATTGGAAATCCTATTACCCTTGAAGACGCATTTGATGTTGATTTTTTTACTTTATCAACTGATTCATTAACTTCTGGCAATTCTGCAAATTCCTCTGTTCCTGACCCAAATTCTGTACGATTAATTATTGATACCTCATCAGTTGCAAATAGTGATTTTGAGAAAATTTCCCTAAATCTGGGAATTTCAGCCTCAGAATTACACTCACTCTTCATTGATACATCTCTTTCAAATTCTGATGGAACCAATTGGCTAAACTATGATTTGAGATCTTTTGCAAATGATCTTGGTATCTCTGATTTCACTGATACTTCAATGATACTTTACTTTGGTTCTCTTGGAGATTCACCTGTAACAATAATTGCTTCTGGAGATTTGTCCTCTGCCAAAGGTTTTGTCCAATTAGATGATGCTGATATAAAATCTATTTCTGACAAAAGTGGAACTGTTTTTCTTGTAATTAATTTTGAATCTACTGGTGCAGGAACTATTTCAAGCGAAGTTGATTCACAACCAATAATATTTGATTTCTTTTCATTTGGAATTGTTAATTCAATTAATGTGAATAATGCTCTTTACCGTTTTGAATTGGAAGAGACATCTGATAATTCTGCTATTTTTGATGGAACTATAGAATATTCTGTTGCCAACCAACTAAACATTTTAGATCCTCTCTTTATTCAAACTATTCAACCAATTGATGATCAAATCAAATTCATCGTTACAGATAGATTGATTGATGATGAAGGAATATCTATTTCCTATTCTGATTTAGATGATGTTGGAGTTTTCACAACAATATCTACAAAATCTGATATTAACACAACTTCTGGAATTTTATCTATACATCCTCAATCTTATCGTTTTGGTACACCTGTAACAATCACATTACATGATCCAGATCTTAATTTGAAAAGTGATTTAGTTGATATCTATTTTGTAATTAACGATCCAAATTCTGAAAATGTTGACACTATTGGAAAAGATGGAATTATTTTACTTGAAGTTTTGTTCAAAGACATTCGTTACAAACGTTGTATTGTAAATGACGTTGAACATGGAGGTTTGGGTGCTACTGGATTTACTCTTATTGAAACTGGGCCAAGTACAGGAATTTTTGAAGGAGTAATTAGAATTCCTACAACAATATGTGACAAGTCTGGAGCTGAATTAATTTCTTCAGCAGGAGGTAGTCTTGATGTAAAATATCATGATTCAAGAGATGTTTTTGGCAATTCTAATATTTTCAGTCTACTGAAAAGCAAATCAACATCCTCTCTCTATAATTCCATAAACCTGAGTGCATATGAGATTGTAAAACCTCTATCCGGAAAATTTGAAGAAATTGTGCTTTCTGGAAGTATTAAAAATCAAAAAAGAGGCGTACCATTGAATGTAACTATTACTTATCCTGATGGGCAATCTCAAAATTTTGGTGTTAATCTTTCAAATAGTGGAAGTTACAAATCTGTAATTTCAATCAACCAAGATTCGTTATCTGGACTTTATAAAATTGAATTATCTTACAACACTTCTCATATAGGGATAATTTCATTTGTAGTTTATAATCCTGAAATTCCTGATTGGGTCAAAAATAATGCAAAACGATGGTCTTCAACTTTAATTTCTAACTCTGAATTTATTGGTGGAATTGAATATCTAATTGAAGAAGGTTTCATTGTTATTTCTCCTACAGAAAGTATCTTAATCCATGAACAAACAATCCCTGATTGGATTAAAAACAATGCAAAATGGTGGGCTGACGATCTAATTTCTGATGAAGACTTTGTTAAATCAATTCAATATTTGGTTACCAAAGGTATAATTCGAATATAATCTGGTCAATTTTTGTTTCATTGAATACATAAATACTCTCAACTCAGATTCAAAATGAAAATGAGACTTTCAGGGTTCCTAGCGTTTGCAGTGTTATCTATTTCAATTCTATCTTATGGCGTTAATGGCTCTG
>JADFLN010000022.1 GCA_022564385.1 Nitrososphaerota archaeon
TTTTCAAGAATTTCTTTGAATGAATCCACTAAAATTAATTCATCAATAAATGGAAATCTTCGATATAGTTTTTCACGTTTTTTTTCACAGACTAGTATAGTTTTTAGACCTTCATCTTTTGCACCTTTAAGAACTTGAAGTGCACAGTGAGAACCAAGTGTAGCAATTGCCGGCATTTGTATTTTTTCTATCACTTTGTACTTTATGAACTATGTGAGGATGTGACATAATGAAATATTTCATCAATCAATTCTATGCTTAGTTCTGATTTGATATCTTTAGGAACTATCTTTAGCACAAAATCATACATTGTCGTATTTTTTGGAAGTTCCCCTCTTTCTTGTAATAACGAAAAAACTGCAATTCCATTTGAGATAATTGCTATCATCTTTTCTCTATTAGTGAGAGACATAATATCTGTAAAAAATTACAGTAATTTAATGTAATTTTAGATAGTGAAAAATTAATTACACCATACAAATGCAATAAAGTAAATTATGATAGAAACTGAATTAGGAAATTTACGCAGATCTCACTATTCTGATGAAATTACTCCCTCAATGAATGGAGATATGGTTACCATTATGGGTTGGGTTTTAACAATAAGGGGGCATGGCAACATTACTTTTGCAACAATTTGTGACAAAAATGGTGATATCTCAGTTGTTGCAAAAAAAGGAGATTGCCCTGATGAAATTCGTGAAAAAATATCTTCATTAAAAGCACATTCTTCAATTGCAGTTACTGGAAAAGTGAAATCATCTAACAAGGCACCTAGTGGATTTGAAATAATTCCTACAGAATTGAGAGTTTTTTCAGAAGTTGAAAAGATTCCTCCTTTTGAACCAACTGCAAAAACTGTAAAAAATATTGATACTAGACTTGAAGTAAGACCAATTGATCTTAGACGTAAGCCACTACAACATATTTTCAATGCTAGAAGTCTAGTCTTAAAATCAATCAGAGATTATTTTTATTCTCAAAAATTTACTGAAATCCATACTCCAAAAATGATTGCAACAGCTACTGAAGGTGGAGCTGCACTATTTGCAATTTTTTATTATAACAAAGAAGCTTTTTTGGCTCAAAGCCCACAATTATACAAAGAGCAGTTGACGATGAGTTTTGAAAAGGTCTTTGAGATTGCTCCAATTTTTAGAGCAGAATCATCAAGAACTAATCGTCACTTGGCAGAGTCCATCTCAATTGATTTGGAAGAAGCATTTGTTGATTACAATGATGTAATGAATAGAATTGAGGAACTAATTAAAATTTCAATTAAAACAGTTAATGATTATGTAACAAATAATCCGGATGCTGAATTTATAATTCCAACTATGCCTAAAACTATTCCACGATATTCTTATGATGAATTAATAGATAAAATGCAAAAGGCAGGAGTAAAAACTGAATGGGGAGATGATTTGTATCCATCTAATCTCAAAAAGATCACTCTTGATGGATTTTACTTTATTACGGATTGGCCTTTAGGCCCAAAACCGTTTTACGTAAAAGATAGTAAATCTAATCCAAAAATTTCTGAATCCTTTGATTTGATGTATGGTGATTTAGAACTCTCTTCCGGTAGTACAAGAATTGAGAAACGAGATGAATTAGAGGAGAGAATGAAGAATAAAGGAATGAATATTGATGCATTTGAGTATCATCTTGGCGCATTTGATTATGGTGTTCCACCTCATGCTGGTTGCGGAATTGGTCTTGAGAGGCTTATGATGGCTCTTACGGGTACTGAAAATATCCGAGATGTAACATTTTATCCAAGAGACGTTGACAGACTGACGCCCTAATTTTAGAAATCTTTTTAAAATAACATTATTTGTGATTTGCAATAAATTTTAGAAATTATGAAACAGTCAATGATGGAAAAATGAATAACTCGACTTCATTGAATCCAAAGTTTTTTGCAGAGAAATTTGAATTAAATGATGATTTTAAATTGTAATTTTTTCAAAAGGAAAAAATTTGAATATCAATCATCGATACAAATCAAATTTCTTTTTACAATTTCTGCAAAATCGCTGTTTAGTTTTTTTACTTTCTTTGCCTAAATACTCACCACATCGCTCACATTTTTGTTTAATCATTATTTTCTAATTTCTAGTAGAATGTTTTCACCCTTTATGAATGCAGTATAATTCCGTAGATGATACTTGGTTCTTATAGATGATAAATTAATCAGAACTATGTCCGAAAACAGAAAGATGCACAAATGTACATGTGCAGATTGTGGTAAGGATTCTGAAGTTCATTTCTAACCAAAACCAGACAGATATGTATATTGTAAAGAATGTTTACCAAAACATAGAAAGTAGAAGATTTTGGATTAGTTTCGTTTGATTAATTTTAAACTTGATTATTTTTAGTTATTCTCAAAACTTCTTTTTTTTTAAAATCTAACAAAATAATTCTAGATTATAACGTGGATTAGGGTAACTTTTTACGAATAGAACGAGGGGGATACCATTTTAAAGATTATCTGTAATCTGTTTGATAATCATCTCAAATGTAGTTTTGATTCTAAGCTCTTTTCATCAAAATCCATAAAAAATTCACTCAAGATTATACACAGTTCAAATTCTTAGATCAAAGAAAGTCAGTTTTGAATGAAAAATAACAGTGATTAAAAAAATCTAAACCAACATTAGTAATATATCCGTCAAAATACTATGAAAATTATGTTAGAAATGAGTCGATTTCAGGCACAAAATAATCAATACATTACAAAAGTGTCTAGAAAAGTGCGAGACTTTGACAGATTAACACCCTGGGTGTAAGTGAATGGTTACTGAAGAAGAAATTGAACATGTGGCAAAATTAATGAGGATTGAAATTGATGATCATAAAGAATTTGTAGACAAAGTACATGCAATGATTGATTATTTTGATGTTTTAGATTCTGCAGGTGTTGAATCTGAAGAAATCTCAATGCATGAAATTCCAATTTCTGATTTAAGAGACGATAAATTTATCCCATTTAATGAAAAACTAATTGATACATTAAACAACTACAAAGGAACCTACATTAGAGCACCAAAGATGTCTACATGAATCTTAAAATTTCTGCCCTTGAATTTGTTCAAGAAGTAAAAAATGGCAATATCTCCGCTGAGGATTTTGTTGCAAAAACTCTAGAAAGAATTCAAAGTGTTGATGATAAACTTCATGCGTTCTTATCTGTTAATGAAGAAGCAGTAGTTAAAGCACGAGAGATTGATAAGAAAGTAAAATCTGGAGATAAAGTTGGTGCATGTTTTGGAATGCCAATTTCAATTAAAGACAACATGTGTATAAAAGATAGTAAAACAACATGTGCCTCAAAAATGCTTGAAAATTTTGTTGCTCCTTATGATGCAACTGTTATAACAAAACTAAAAGAACAAGATGCTATATTCATTGGAAAAGTAAATCTTGATGAATTTGCTATGGGGTTGACAACTGAATTTAGTGCATTTGGTCCGAGCAAAAATCCCTGGAATACTGACTACGTTCCAGGTGGGTCTTCTGGCGGTAGTGCCGTTTCTGTAAGTTCTTTTGAATGTATTACATCATTGGGTTCTGATACGGGTGGCTCTGTTAGAAACCCAGCAAGCTTTTGTTCTATAGTTGGATACAAACCAACGTATGGCCTAATTAGCAGATATGGCTTGATTTCCTATTCAAATAGTATTGAGCAAATTGGACCATTAACTAGAACTGTAAAAGATACTGCCTTTATGCTGAATATTATCTCAGGATTAGACGTTAATGATAATACAACTCGTGATAACAAAAATGAAGATTATCTTTCAGAAATTGATTCAGGCATAGATGGTAAGAAAATTGGCATTATTCAAGAGATGGTTGGGGATGGAATTGATCCAGCAGTATTATCCGCAACAAAAGATGCTATAGCAAAATTAGAGAGTCTTGGAGCAGTATGCGAAGAAGTATCCCTAGATATGGTAAAGTATTCTGTTGCAGCATACTATACAATTACTGCAACAGAAGCTGGAAGCAATCTTGCCAGATATGATAATCTAAGATACGGGTATGATTTTTCAGTTGAAGGCTATGAGTTCAATTCTTATATTTCAAAAGCAAGAAAAAACTTTGGCCCAGAAGTTATTCGAAGAATGATAATTGGTGGATTTGTTCCATCTGCGGGACAAGCAGGAAAATATTTTCTCAAGGCCATGAAAGTAAAAAGTAAACTTACCAAAGAAGTTGATGAGGTCTTCAAAAAATATGATTTGTTAATTGCACCAACAGTTCCAATTTTACCATTTAAAATTGGTGAAAAAATTGATGATCCTGTTTCGCTGTTTCAAATTGATATCAACACTGTTACTGCAAATCTCACTGGAAAACCTGCAATTTCAGTTCCATTTGTTATATCAAATGGGTTACCAATTGGAATACAATTATTGGCAGACACTATGCAGGATAAATTGTTACTACAAGCTGCATATGCACTAGAGCAGACTGTTACATTGCCGGAGGTTCCAATTTGACGAAGATTGGTTTAGAAATTCACTGTCAACTAACAAATTTGGAAAGTAAATTGTTTTGCTCATGTAAAGCAAACTATCGAGATTTTAAAATAAATGAAAACATATGTCCTATTTGTATGGGATTACCAGGAACTTTGCCTAGATTAAATCAAGAGGCAGTAAAAAAAGCAACAATTATTGCAATGGCCCTTAATTGTACTACTCCTGATAAAATTGCTTTTTTCAGAAAAAATTACTTTTATCCGGACTTGCCAAAAAACTTTCAAATCACTCAGCTAAATATCTATGGAGATACAAGTATTGGTGGCACTGGTTCAATAATGGTTGGTGAGAAAAAAATCAACATTACAAGAATTCAACTTGAGGAAGATCCTGGTAGGCTAATTTACGAAGGTAGTTCATCTAAAAATCTAATCACTCTGGTTGATTACAATAGGGCAGGCACACCATTAGTTGAGATTGTCACAGAACCCGATTTTGAAGGACCTAAACAAGTAAGAGATTTTGTCAATATTTTGTCTGATTTACTTGAAAATCTTGGAGTCTCAGATCCAGGTTTGGATGGCGCAATGAGGATTGACGCCAATGTTTCAATTGAAGGTGGTAAAAAAGTTGAAATCAAAAATATTGGTTCATTTCACGATTTAGAAAAAGCCATTCATTTTGAAATTACAAGACAAGAAAGTCTACATTCTCGCGATATTTCAATTATTCAAGAAACACGACATTGGGATGATAAGCGAAAGATTACTGTTTCATCACGTTCTAAGGAAGAAGATCTTGATTATCGTTATTTTCTAGAAGGTGATATTCCTTGGGTTAGAATTGATCCAAAAACTAAAGCTGAATTAAAATTAAAAATGCCTGAAAGCATTAGCACAAAAAAAGAAAGATATGTTTCAAAATTTAATATTACACCACAGGTTGCAACTGTTTTATCATCTGACAAATTTTATTCTGATTTATTTGAAAAATCCCATACAGAATCTAATGCAAAAGAAATTGCAAATATTATAACTACTGATCTGATGGGTCTAGTTGATACTAGAGAAAAACGTGAAGAATCAAAAATTACTGGAACACATCTAAAAGATTTAGCTGATTCAATTCAATCAGGAAAAATTTCTAGAATCTCTGCAAAAAATGCATTATATGAAATTGTAAAAACTGGAAAGGATTTATCTAAAGTAATATTGGAATTAGATTTAGGAAATGTTTCTGATGAATCAACAATATTAAAAATAATTCAAGAGGTAATTTCTGATGAGCCTCAAGCAGTAGAGCAAGCAAAATCTAATCCACAAACAATTAATTATCTAGTTGGAAAAGTAATGCAAAAAACAAAAGGAAAGGCAGATCCTAAGTTAACATTAGATTTACTAAAAAAACAGATAGGATAATTCATGACTGAACTATCATTAGAAGACATTGAATTCATCAAAATACTTGCCATTTCAGATGCTACTATTCTTCAGGTAGGCATGAATGATACCACTAAACAAAGATTAGATGAACAGATAGGGGTGATTTTGAGGGAATATTATCATGAAAATACTAGGGGCACTAATACTGACTGGACTAAAAAATTTCTAAAAGCTGGTATTAGTGAAGATGATGGAAAAGCTGCAATTGCATGTGCCCGACGTCTTGGGATTGATATTTCATAAATCAAAAAAATCTTTTTACACTCATTCTGTTTCTAAAAAATGAACTTGTCAGATTTTAAATTTATTCCAACTGAAAAACAAATCCAAGAATCAAACATCTTTCAATTTATGCAAAAACATAACATATCATCACTTGAAGAACTATCTCAAAAAGCTAAAGATGATTTAGAATGGTTTTGGCAATCAGTTGATGAAGATATTGGAATTATTTGGGATACACCTTACACCAAAACATTAGATGTTTCAAAAGGGATTGCATGGACAAAGTGGTTTGTCAATGGAAAAACAAATATTTACAAATCATCTGTTGAAAAATTTACAAAAGAAAATCCTCAAAAAATTGCATATTATTTTATCTCTGAAGATGGACAAACATCTAAAATCTCATATTCAGAATTAAATTCTAAAGTATCAAAACTTGCAAACGGTCTTAAATCACTTGGAGTAAAAAAAGGAGACGTTATTGCAATTTATTTGCCTATGATTGAGGAAGCAATATTGGCAATTCTTGCAGCTTCAAAAATCGGTGCAATTCAAACTGTAATATTTTCTGGATATAGTTCAGAATCATTACATATACGATTACAAGACTGTAATGCAAAAATTCTCATTATCTCTGATGGTTACCATAGAAAAGGAAAACCAGTTTCCCAAAAGCAAACTTCAGAGATTGCAATCAAAGATACTGTTATTGAAAAAATGATTGTAGTTCATTACAAGGGCATTGACAATTATGAGGAATCGGAGAAAATAATTTTTTATGATAATTTGGTATCCAATCAAAATATTCTCTGTACCACTGAAATTCTAGATTCTGAAGATCCTTTGTTTATTTTATATACGTCAGGCACAACAGGCAAGCCTAAAGGTGTAATTCACACTCATGGTGGTTTTTCTGTTTTTGCAGGTCATCAGGCAGCATATCTTATTGATATGAATAAAAATGACATATTATTTTGGCCTGCGGATATTGGTTGGATTACAGGTTTAGTATGGAACCTTTATGGCCTTTTGATAATTGGTGCAAGTGCTGTAATTTATGATGGTGCATTTGATTTTCCAACTATTGATAGAATATGGAAAATATTATCGGACTATCAAGTGACCATTTTTGGAATATCTCCAACTGCAGTACGCTTGTTTAAAAAAAATAATGTTGAACCGCTAAAATTACACTCATTAGATAAAATCAAAAACATTCCGACTACTGGTGAACCACTTGATGAGGATTCATGGTGGTGGTTATTTGAAAAAGTTGGCAACAAGAAGATCCCTATAATGAATTTGTCCGGCGGTACAGAAATTGGCGGTGCAATGTTATCTGTTTTTCCGGGGATGAAACTAAAACCAACCACTGTTGGAATTCCAGTACCTGGAATGAATTTAGATATCTTTGATGATGATGGAAATTCTATTCAAAACCAAAATGGTTTTTTGGTTGTCAAATCTCCATGGCCTGCAATGACTAGAGGATTATTAAATGACAATGCACGATATCTTGAAACTTATTGGTCCAGATTTGAAAATGTTTGGTTTCATGGAGATTATGTCTATGTTGATGAAGATAATCTTTGGTATATGCGTGGTAGAACTGATGATGTAATGAATATTTCTGGTCATAGAATGAGTACTGCGGAGATTGAGCATACAGTAATTTCACATAGAAAAATATCTGATGTTGCATCAATTGCTATTCCCGATGATATTACGGGCGAAGCAATTGTTTTATTTTTTGTAGCTGATGATAAATCAGTAACTGGTTTGGAATCTGAGATTTCTGATTATATCTCTGATAAAATTGGCAAGGTTGCAAGACCAAAATTTATTTTTCAATTATCTGATTTACCAAAGACTAGAACAGGTAAAATCATGCGTCGGTTATTAAAATCAAAATTATTGGGAGATGATCTGGGTGATTTATCATCTCTTGAGAATCCAAATATTTTAGATGAAATCCCAAAATTAGGTTAAAGAACAACCTAATAGAATAGAGTAAGAGAATCAAGTACGCATGGAAGAAGAAGAACTCTTACTTACAACAATTCAACTTTACGAGAATGTTGGAAAAACAATACAAACCAATACTGGAAACCTAAAAAAGAAACTAGATTCTTCAGGCGAATTGAGTTTTCAAGACTTGGAGGAATTGCTTAGACAATCAGAACTCTGTTTATTATCATTAGATATGATACGTGAGAAATTATCGGACTATTTGACAAGTAGAAAAGACTCAATCTAATCTCGATAAAATATGATAGAATAACCTTATCCTTTAAGATCAAACTTTCTTTTTTATTTTTAATCAGCTTCTAAACATTGAATTGTTCTAGTTTTTGTCGCTTTTCGATCAAATATTTCAAATACACATTTTTTATCCTTACCATTAAACACGTAGCGTATTGTAACCTCAACAATGTATGATGCTACATCCGATAGATCTTTAGAATTTAGATAATCCATTAAAAAATGGTATTTTTGTTTAGGCATTATTATTCCAATGGCATTATTGCTCTTGGATTCTTTAGTCTCATAACTTCCATCCCCCTTATCATTCGGATAATACTTACCGATGGAAGTGATTTTGATGTCTTTAGCTGGAAGATTCCCTATGTTTTCTACATGAAAATCAAAATAGACATCCATAATAATTTTGTCGCCTCCTCCCAAAACTAACCATGGGCGATTGATTTTATCGTAATGTGTTATTGAATCTCTACGCTGTACAATGACGATAATAATAAGAATTACGTTTGCAGTAAGTGCAACTGATGCAATAATTTCTGTAGGAGTTATGAATAATCTAATTTTAGCTTGAATTTAACCTTGAATGAAATGAAGTGACCGAGCGTGCTGTTTAGAATCTTATGAGTTAACTGCTAATTTTAGGAAATTGAATTTATTTTTTGAAAAGAGTTTAGAGGAATCTGAACAAAAGAGCCATAATGCCATAGAAAGCAATTATTGAAATTACAACTATTATCGCACCAATAGTTGTTCTTTTCATTTTCTAATCCTCATGAATCTCTAATGAGTTCACCAAAATCAAACTTAAGCTTGATCCCATAATTCAAGCCTGAAACAGAAGCTTTTTCCACATATAATCAAAGAATCATCATGGTAATTCAAGAAAAAGATGAACTCAAAGACATAATTCACATTCTTTTAGCAACTGGAAAGAATCTTCAAAATACCTGTGAGAATTTGGAAAAGAAACTTGACTCTACAGGTTTGGAATATTCTGACCTTGAAACTCTAAGAAATGAAATAGATTTTGTAAATGATAAAATTGCTCTTTGTGATGATAGACTAGATCCAATATTAATAAACAGTGAAAATTCAATTTAAAAAAAGAGGAAAATTCCTCTATGTAACTAATAGAATAACCCCTGATCTTTATTGTAATTATTAGAATTAATACAGTTGAAGAAAGTTTTGCCTCTTAGGATTGATAAATCTCCGGTTAAGGATAAAGAATGGCTGAATAGTTGGGTTGATGTTTTGGTTTCGGCATATTGTTATCGTGAATGACTATTGTAGATTCTAATAATGATTGGGCTTTCTGTTCTTTCTTTCCAATGTTTCTTCCAGTTCCATGACTCGGTGGCTTTCCCTCTATGTGAACCATGTAACATTGGTAGCACAGTTGGTATAGTTTCCAATTAAATGCTTGAGGACATTTACAAACCCAGCGACATTTACGACAAGTTGCTATGACATATCCCCAACTATACTATAATTATTAGAATATGGATTTTATGTTTAGGCACAGTAAACTAGTTTCCATAATTCATTAATTCTATAATGTCAATAGGCAAGTATTCATGAAATACCCCAACAAACAACTCCTAACCCTAGTCGAAAATTGCATGAATCACAGGTTTACAGAAAGCGAGGCTTTACCATACATCAAAGAGCAATACAAGGAGATAACATTAAAGACATTTTACAATTACAAAAAATACATTAATTCTGATGAATCAATAAACAATTTCTTTTCATATTCTGCAAGGATAGGATTTGTCAAAGAACACCTAAAACGAATCAAGGAATGGAACTCTCGACATGATATAATGATAAAAAAATGGTATCAGTTAGTTAAAGAGGATCAGGACTGGGACTTGATTCTAAAACTAGGATCTCACATCACAGAATTAGCAACTTCAATAATTTCAATAAATGACTCTAATCCTACAATGTCAGAATTGAAAAGACAGATGGACAGATTGAAAGCATACGATAACGAGCAGAAAACCCCAGCTCAACAAAGAGAGCATGACATCAATGCAAAAGATTCAATGACACCAAGAAGTTAATTACAAGTAGAACTATACCATTACAGAATTGAGAATCCCCTCAGGATCTTTAGAGGTAAGATTCCAATTCTACAATGCAAAAAACACCCATTTTTCAACAGCAAATTAGAGGCTAGGCACGAAATATTCTGATCTAGTCGAAAAAATCTAACTTTTTACTATTTACTATTTCACGCTTTATGTCTTAATCAAATTTGATAATAATCAATATTGAAATTCATAGTTGACCAGCAGGTCGAAGACATAGAGATGCCTGAAAATCTCAAATTAAACACCTTTTTGAAGGAATTTCACTCGGATTGCCTCCATCCAGAGTGTAGTTTTGGATTATATGGATTTGCATTTGGACAATCACCATTTCCAGTTCCTAAAATAGTTCAAGAAGCATTAATCAAAAATGCTGATAAGGGAACATATGCTCCTGTTCCTGGGATTACTGAATTACGTGATGCTATCTCCAAATACAACAAACACTATTTTGGAATGGATATATCTCCTGAACGAATCTATGTTGGTCCTGGAACAAAAGAACTAATCTTCAATCTTTTAGAGGTTTTACATGGAACTGTGATTTTACCTACACCTGCTTGGTTAGGTTATCTTCCACAAATTAGATTATTGAAGAAAAACTATCATATGTTACCAGCTAGAGCAAATAAGAAATTCTCTCCTGATGATCTAAAGAAACTGGCACTTAGATTACAAGATAGACAAAAAATTCTAATTTTAAATAATCCCCATAATCCAACTGGGCTATTATATGATAAATTAGAACTAGAAGAAATTGCTGATGTATGTAGGGATCAAAATATTATTGTTATTTCTGACGAGATTTATGCTCAGACTACTTATAATTTTTCAAAATTTATCAGTATGGGAAAAATTTATCCAGAAGGCACATTTGTTACAAATGGTTTATCTAAATCGCATGCTGCTGGTGGTTACAGATTAGGATATGTGATTTTTCCACAGCATGCAGTTGATCTGAAGAGACAATTTAAAAAAATTCTTGCAACAGAGTATACTGCGGTATCTACACCAATTCAACATGCTGCTGTTGCAGGATTTGAAATTAGTACAGAAATGGATGATTATTTTGATGTAACTCGAAATATTCATCAGATCATGGGGGAATACACTTACCATGCATTATCTACAATTGATGGAATAAAGACCACAAAACCTGATGCTACATTTTATCTTCTAGCTGATTTTAATGTATTTGCAACAGAACTACAAAAAGCAAAGATTAACACATCTCAGAAATTATCTGAAGCTTTAATCGTTCATCCTTATCATACTGCAATTGTTGGTGGTGATAGTTTAGTTTTAGAGAGAACAGACTTTAGTGCAAGAATTGCTTATGTTGATTATGACGGGGCTAAAGTTTATCAAAACTATCTTGATAACAAACCAAAATCAACTTCTGAAAGAGTAGAATTTGTAAAAAATAATGCCCCAAAGGTTGTTGCAGGAATTGAAATGATTTGTAGATTCTTTTCAAATCTTAGGAAAGAATCGTTGGATGATTTACAAGCTCACAAAAATTTGATAGTTACATAAAGTCAGTATAATTTTATTTTTATTTTTTCATATTCCTCTATAGTTATCTCTCCTTTAGCAAGTCTAGTTTGAAGAATATCTTTAGGGCTTGATCCAATAATTGGTAGAATGATTTTTTTTATTATTGTCTCCCGGTTGATGGAAATTAGTTTGAAGTTATTATCAACTTTTCTTTTAATTCCATAAACTGCTCCAAATAATATTCCCAATCCGGCAATTGTAAGTGAAATTTGAGAAATTTCTGAATCATTGTTTAGCTGCTGTGTCGGTTCTACAATAGATAATGCTTGTACTTCAGGTATGATTTCTTTACTCATTAATTCTTGAACTGTTGATTTTATTTCTAAAATATTTTTAGTATATCCAACTGCTTCTTCTATGGTATTATCTGGATAGTTGTTATCAAACCAATATTTGTAAAGTGCTTCATTATAATATCTATCAATATAATGTTGAGGTTCTTTACTAGAATCCACAAAACTGGCAATTTTATTAACAGTAATTGTGTCTTCTATCTCTAATTCTTGTTTTGGCTTTTCTACATGAATGATGTCTTCTTTTACCACCTTATTTTTAATCTCCTTTTCTTTCAAAATTATTGGAACATCCTTTAATGAAACTCCAAAATCTACTGTAATTCCTTTTGTCATGTTGAGAATAAATCCTGTTGCATTGTAAATTCCATGTTCTAAAAATCGGTCTCCAATTTTTATTGTTTTTTCAAATGAATTATCTGGATTGATTATTGCTTGTACTAGCATTACAAATTCATTATTAAAATCACGAATTACAATTGACACTAAACTACTAGATCTATTTTCAACGTTCCCTGAAAATTTTATTTGATCTCCTTTGTAAAATGATTCATAATTAGTTTGAAGGTCTGTAACTTCTGCAAACACTGGAGTTGTTGTTAACACCAACAGCAGTATCATTCCATATGAACAGTGTTTGTATCTAGTCTTGTCCATCAAAACATAATATTTTTTTTTAATTTAAGAACAGCGTAGTATTCATCTAGTTTTGTTGTACGTAAAAGTTAAATCTAAAATCTAGATCATTTGTGTCTTGATATTTTTATTTTTCTGATTTGTTGTATAATCATCGGTAAAAATGCACCAACATCTGACACAATTCCTAGTGCTTGCCATGTTCCTCTATCCATGAGTTTTGTAACTGTTGGTTGATTAATATCAATAATAATCACTTTAACATCTGCAGGAAGCATGTTTCCAGTTGCAATTGAGTGAAGCATAGTTGAAATCATGATCACCATACTTGCATCTTTGAGGATTTTTTTGTATTCTCGCTGAGCTTCAGTAATGTCTGTAATAACATCTGGTAATGGCCCATCATCTCGGATTGAACCAGCCAATACAAATGGTACTTTATTTTTAATACATTCATACATAATCCCCTTTGTTAATTTCTTGGTTTTTACCATATTTGCGATAGAACCTGCTTTAAAGACCGCATTAATTGCATCCATATGATTTCTATGTCCGTGATATGCCAATGTTGCATCATTAACATTCATTCCTAGCGATGTTCCTAGCGTAGCATATTCAATATCATGAACTGCAAGGGCATTTCCTGCCAATAATCCATCAACATACCCTGATTTAATTAATTCAGATATTGCGTCATCGGCACCAGTATGTACTATGGCGGGACCTCCAACAATGATTATTTTCCCACCTTTCTTTTTGGTATTGTAAATATCTTCTGCAACTTTTTTTGCAATGTGTTGAGTTGGTCTTTCACTAGAAGTTGAGCTTCCCATAAACTCAAAAACATTTACCCCCTCTCTTGGTCGCTCAGGTGGTGTAATCTTGATTCCATTTTCACCAAAAACTATTTGGTCTCCTTTTTTCACTTCTCTTATTGGCACACAAAATACTCTGTTTCCCTTTAGAACAATACATTTGTCCATCATCATGTTTTCAACTTGAATCCATTTCCCTTTATGGAAAACTTGGGTGTGGTTATTTGTTGTACTGTAAAAATTATCTGGCATTACACAATCTTTTGGAGATTTTTTTAATGTAATTTCTTTTTGATCCTTGGATGTTGCTCCTTCACGATAAATTGTTTCTAAAATTTTATCCAGATGTTTTTGATTTCTACCTTTAACAAGTAATCGTACATATGATTGATCTTTTTTTCTCTTACCAATCTTAATTTCTTGTACTTCAAATTCTCCTTTAAGATCCATTATTTTATCAAAGATCTTAGTTAAAATCAAAGAGTCAATAAGATGACCACTAACTTCAATTTCTTGAGAAAACTTACTCATTTTACTATTCTCTACATCCTGATAACTAAAGGTTTACGTTTTGTTTTAAGACTAAACATTAGACTGGAAGAATAACCTTACCTTCAAATTTTGGGATATTATCAGCCTCAAATGCTTTTTCCAAGTTTTCTTTTTGTTGTTTTGTCACACCTTGAACAATTGTCTTTGAAGAACCTGTTTTGTCAACTAACGCAAGAATGTAACCACTATTGTCAGTTAGAACAAAGCCTACTGATTCGTCAACAAATGCATATAGATTTTCTTCACCCACTGCCTTCCACACATTAGAATTTGTGTCAATTAAGGCAAGTGCTGGCATTGCTTTCCCATCGGTTAATTTATTGAGATATTCCCTTGCTTCCGCAACTCTTTTTTGACCTAGCTTTAAGGCCTGAAAATATTGCATATTTTCCAAATAATGAGATTGTTATAAAAACAATTTCTCTTACAAAGATTGTTATAGAATCTCAGATTTTCTTAACTTATGCCTCTTACAAATGATGTAATTATCAAATTAAATGAAATAACTACTATGGTTGATGATAAATCAAAACTTTCAGAATCCGAAATTGAGGAGATAAAATCAATTTTTGAAACAATTGTTGAAAGTGGTGAGAGATACAACATTGATGAAATTGAATTCTGGTTTGAAAATGAAGGAAGTTGGAAAACCAAAGAACCACGAATCCGAATTACAAATCTTTCCAATTATATTCAAGACAAATACCAACAAACAGCTCATCTAAGAATTATTTCTGATGACGATTGTAATTGTGATACCTAAGTTTCTAGTTTCTCGAGTAACCGACCAACAATTTTTGCATTCTCTGTTCTTTCATTGAGAATTTCTTTGATACGAATTTCATTTTTGTTATCTTTTGCGATTATCTGGAAATATTCTTCATCCAGATTATTATTTGCTTGAAGTCTTTTAACTACCTCAAACAATATCCCTATTACTTGTTTTTGCGCATCAATTAATTCATCTTTGCTTCTCTCAGACATTTTTCACTGTTTGTCCTCTATTATCTTTGTAAATAATTCTTTTAATTTAGAATTAGTAATGTCTGTTTTTGCAGATTCAAAAAAACATTCAAGTTTTTCTGGAGAATGACCATCTTCTGAATAGATTTTAGCTTGAAGAGCCATTTCTAACTTATCAATTTGATGTACCAGTTTTGATTCAATCGAATTATTTTGTTGATATTCTTGCCAAATTTGTAAATATTGTAATTTAATTGAATTCGGTAAATTTTCAATAATTTCATTAAATGCGTTGTTCTCTAATTCGTTCTTTTTTTCCTTACTGAGTTGTTTAGGTGTATAGTCCCCAATTTTTGATTCTGCTAAATCATGTAATAAAATCATCTTGATAATTTTTTCAGAATTATAATTTCCTAAATCAGATATTACCATACCTATCACTGCCATTAAGTAAGAATGGTCTGCAACTGATTCAGGATTCTTTAGCGATAGTTTGTCTACCCATCCTTGTCTAGAAATTTTTTTAAGATTTGCAGCAATTTTAAAAAAATTTAGGATCATTATATTGTAAACTGTATGATGTTTTCTACTAATGAATTTTCATATTGATGGATTTTGAACACATAATAGTTAATTTTGTTTGTGGAATTTGATGAAGATTTATACTAAAACTGGAGATGATGGAAATACTGGATTACAAGGAAATTTCAGAATAAGTAAAAATCATCCAAGAATTATATCTTATGGTACAGTGGATGAAGCAAATGCTGCACTAGGGCTGGTCCTAGTAAATTCATTAGATAAAGATATCAACAAAACTTTGATAGATATTCAAAATGATCTATTTTTAGTTGGTGCTGATCTTTCAAACCCAAATCTAAATGATGTGAAAAATAGAGTTACATTAGAAATGATTGAAAAACTAGAACAACATATTGACAAATTTGAATTAGAACTTTCTCCTTTAACAAATTTTATTTTACCCGGAGGAGATAATGCTGCAGCACAATTACACTATGTTAGAACTGTTGTAAGAAGAGCAGAAATCCAAGTGGTTCAATTAAGTGAAAAAGACGAAATCAATTCAAATTGTATCAAATATCTTAATAGATTATCTGATTTGTTTTTTGTAATGGGTCGTCTAATCAATAAACGAAAAGGTAGAGACGATATTCTCTGGAAGATCTGAATAGACAAACTTTACCCAGTATTTCTTGACAGTTTTTTATCAGATTCCATTTTTTGGAACTTGAATTGAGACAATTATGTCTCAAATCTCATAGGATTAGGACATAAAGAAATGTATGGGTGAACTAAAATATTCAAAATTTATACTCCGATTATTGAAATGAGGTTCTAAATTTGATTGAGAAAAAGATAAAAATTTTACTAGTTGCTGTGGGAATTGCAATAACTATGTCCTTTCTATCATGGTCTGGACTTGGATCCTTTGCTGACGCAGACAATGATGGAATTACAGATTTGATTGACAATTGTCCTAAAATAACAAATCCGACACAATCTGACTTTGATGGTGACAAAATAGGCGATGAATGTGATATTGATGATGATAATGATGGAGTAATTGATGAGATAGACGTCTTTGATTATGACCCAACAGAATGGGCAGACTTTGACTCTGATGGAATTGGTGATAATGCAGACATTGATGATGATAATGACAATATAGTAGATGCAATTGATGCCTTTGATTATGACCCAACAGAATGGGCAGACTTTGATTTTGATGGCATAGGTGCAAATGAAGATACAGATGATGATAATGATGGAATTTTAGATGTTAATGATCCAACTCCAACCTTACCAGCAGAGCAATTAGCTATAGAATATCTAGAAGAAATTCAGAACTGTTCATTATCTGATTCAGAAAAACTTAGCACATCATGTTATTCTCAGTTATTCCAAAAAATAATTACAGAGGGAGAATTCCCATTCCAAGCATTAGAACTATCTGTGGCTTTGTCCAAACTTGGTGCTATTGATGACTGTCATTTTACAGCACATGCGATGGCTCACGCATCCTTTAAAGAAAATCCTAACATAATTGAAACTTTGAGCGGTCTTGATGGCTCTGTATGTAGAGGTGCATTTTATCACGGCTCAATTGCGTCATATTTTAACACGCTAAAAGATAATGGCGAATCAAATCCAGTTTCATACATGAACCTATGTGATTCATTTTCTGGCACATCAAACTATCAAGACTGCATACATGGATTGGGTCATGGATTTGTTCTTTTTTATTCTAATGAGTTAAAACCATCTGTTCAATCCTGTAACCAAATGTCATTCTATCAAAATCAAATTTGTATAAAAGGTGTGATGATGCAATATACTACTGATCAAATAAATCAATACGGTACAACAAGTGAGAACATTTCAAATATATGTACCCAGTCAGAATTAAGCAGTCAAGATTATCAGCAATGTGTGATGTCTATTGGAACTACCTTTGCATTCAAAAGTTTTCATAATTTTGAGGTAGCATCAAAGTTTTGTGAATTATTAGAAGATGGGGAAGATAAGGAATTTTGCATTCAAGGACTAGAGTTGGAAATTCAGGATTCAGAAAAATACAAAGTATCCCCCTTAACACAAGAAATTAGAGAGAGATTCCAGCCTCAGATGGTTACTCAGAACTCTAAAGAATGGATAATAGACATTCGTTCTCCAGCAATAATTTCTGGTTTTAACTACGATGAAAAAACAAAAAGTAAGATATTTACTTTTGATAGATCATCATACATCATCATGTATATTCCAAAAGATCTGCTTCCAAATGAAGTAGTAGTAACTGTAAACGGTATTACTCCTAAAGATATTCTATACGATACAAAATCAAT
>JADFLN010000104.1 GCA_022564385.1 Nitrososphaerota archaeon
TACTTGTTCACCACCCTTTGAAATTTTATCGCGAGCTAATTTCAAGATATATGGATTCATCAGTTTGTAATCATCAAGAAATTCCAAGTCTTCATCTTTATCTACAATTCTATCCATTGGTTCACTCAGATCAATTGCCAAGATATGTCCCTCAACCACATCCTGTTTCAATTGAGGATCATTTCTTCCAGCATATTCTGCTGCACCATCAAATAACGCATTAAGAACAGGAAAGGTCATTTTTACGAAATTTGAATTTAAAATTCGAAGTACTCGGTCTTTTAGTACATCCAAACTTTCTAATTTTGATTTTATAGGCTCAATTTCAGATGCATTTAGTATAATTTCAGTGGAACCTACTTCATCACCAAATGCTTGCTGAGTAGAATTTGGGTTTGGATCAGATTTTATTTCATTTAGAAGACCTTGTGCAAATCTTTCTGCAAAGTTTGGAAATTCTTTTTCTGTTTCTTCTTTATACTTTTTAAATAATTTGTAACCTTTTGATTTGAATAAACCTTGTTTCAGTATTTGTTTTCCAGGTTTTGTACTCATCAAAGCTTCTTTGCTTACAACAGATTGATCTTTGCCACTCACAAACGTAAACTTCTTTATTGTTATTTATTCTTTCAAAACAAATGTTTACTTAACTTAAATTACGAAATACTGAATATTCATTATGGAAGTAATAGAAATTCTTCGTGAAGCTTCAAATAGAATTTATGAAAATGTTAAAGATCTTGCTTGTACTGAACAGGCTGCAGGAGATTTTGGTAGAGGAGCAGGTGGAGACATTTCACGAAACATAGACATTATTGCTGAAAAAACAGTTTTAGATTATCTTAAAGAAATTAATTTTGAATGTATTGTATTAGGTGAAGAATGTGGAAGAGTACAACTATCAAATAATCCTAAAGGATACATCATTATGGATGCAATAGATAGTTCTGCTAATGCAGTACGAGGCGTTCCTTTTTTTTGCAGTTCATTGGCATTTGCAACTAAGAACAAACTTAGCTCAATTACAGATGGAGTTATTACAAATCTAGTAAATGGTGAAATGTATTGGGCTTCGAAAAATAAAGGTTCATTTTTCAATGAAGAGAGAATAAAAGTACATAATAGTAATCCAATCTACAAAATAGTTGCTATCAACATATCTGGAGCAACACCAGATTTGATGAAACGATTACATCCAATATTTGAAAATCATAACCACATAAGACATTTTGGTGCAAATGCCCTAGAAATGGCAATATTTGCGAGAGGACTAATGGATATTTTTATTGACTTTAGAGACAAGATCAGAATACAAGACATTGCTGCAGGATATCTAATTGTAAAAGAGGCAGGAGGATTACTATTAGATGCAAACTTGAATCCACTTGATACGGATCTAAGTTATGATACAAGAATTTCGTTTATTGCAGCTGCAAATCAGAAAATTCTTGATGAAGTAATGTCTCAAATCAACCTGTAAATAGATTAGAACAAAAAATTGAATTATTGCAAATGATTGTATAGTTTTTTTATACTTTGGATTAATAATTGAATTTTTTAAATGAAATTATAAAAGAAATATTTTTATCTAAAGTCGGAGAAAAATATTTGTATGGTATCTGAGATGAGGGCAATAGTCACTTATAGGGAAATTATAAAAGAAGATCTTGTAATTATACGATTAGTTCCAGTAAATGGAGTGCCAAAATATAGGACTGGTCAATTTCTAACAATTGGACTTCCAATACCAGCAGAAAAAAAGATAGTTAGAAGAGCATATTCAATTGCATCCCATGCAGAGAACAAAGACTATTTTGAATTTGTAATTAGATGGGTAAGAAAACCACTTCCGGGTCGTGTAACAACTGAATTATTTTATCTGAGTGTTGGTGATGAAGTATTTTTAGGAGACCCTACAGGAGCTGCGTTACAAATTAGTGAAAAGTTACCAAATGGAGAAAAAGACAATAGAAGAATAATTTGTGTTGGCGGTGGAACAGGATTAGCACCATTTATTGGATTTGCAAAACATTTCCATGCTACTAATGACAGAAGAGAAGTGGTTATTTTGCACGGGGCTAGTTACATTGATGAATTAAGTTACAGACGACTTTTGACAGATTTAGAAAATGAAAGTGAAAAACGAGGAAGGAGTGAATGGAACTTTAGATATAGAGCAGCTATTAGTAGACCAAAAGAATTCTATAACAGGTCTTGGTCTGGACCGGTAGGCAGAGTAGAATCATTTTTCAAGCCTAATAAAAAAACGGAATTGTCACCAGTGGATGAGATGGTAGGAGAAAAAATTACACCAGACAATACAATTGTCTACATTTGTGGTTATCAAGGTACTATTGATGGAGTGATTGAATCACTTGATTCAAGAGGTTTTGTTACTGAACATGAAAAGAATCCCGATGGAAGCTTTGGAATAAAGTTTGAATCCTATGGATAGAAACATCTTTCAAAAAATTATTGATTAAATTTTATTTTTAGGATCAGAAAACTAATTCATATTAAATAAGCATACCTGTGGATTTTTATATCCAAGTATTTTTTGTTAAATATGGCAATACTCAAGTGTGGAGATTATGGTTTTGAATGTGATTATGTATCAGAAGGGGATATGGAACAAGTTATTGATGATTTTAGAAAACACACTGATGATGAACATGGAATAGATTATTCAAAGGAAGCTGTAATGCAAATGCTCTTAAGAAAACAAGGCATTTGAAAAATTAAGCATCAAATCTTTTCATTGTTGCAGATAAAATAGGAATTTCTTTTGTGATAATTTTTTCAACTGCAGGAACAATACTCATTCTAGCTTTAACACTTTCTTCATAAATTTCATAAATTTGATCTCTAAACAATAACTTAATCCCAGGAAGTTCAGTAATTCCTTCTTGAACGGTTCTAGGATCTGACAAATCTAAAATTAGTGTACCTTTTTTCTTTTCTTCCATAACTAATCGGATTTTATCATAAGTGATTAAGAAATAATCACATGTTGTTGCAACAAAGATAATATCATACTTGTCAAAACTAGCCAAAACCTCATCAAAGTCAATAGGATTTCCACTCAAGAGTGTTGTAAATCCAGTTGCACGATCAATTGTTCTACTTGTAACATCAAAATTGATGTCCTTTTTCTTCAAAGCTTTTGCAACCATAGCAGCAGGCTCACCCGTACCAATAAGTAATATTTTCTTCTTGTCATCAAGCCCTGCTTTCTCATCTACCAATTTTATTGCAACATCACCAAGAGAGATAACTTCATTTGCTATTCCAGTAGTATCTCTCATTCTATGAGACAATCTAATTACGCTGTCAAATAATTTATTAAGAATTTTACCAGAGATGCCTGCGCTCTTTGCCTTCGCGAATGACAATACAATCTCATCAAATATTTCTTGCTTTCCTATAACAGGAGAATCCAATCCAGATGCTAAACGTAATAGATGAAGATAAACATCATCGCCTTTGTATACTTCAAGAGTTTGATCAAAATGATCTATATCATTCTGATCCAATGAAGACAGAGGAACCCAAGTATCCTTAATTTGATTTAACACAAGAGTTCTTCCTTCAGGTCTTCGGGCATCAGGAGAATCAGAAGTTTCAACATTACTTACTAAAAAGATTTCAACTCTACTTGCTGTTTGAATAATAATACATTCATCAACACCAGAGATTTTTTTGAATTCTTCAGATGCTGCAATTACATCTTTGAAAGTATATTTTGATAATGCATGTAGAGGTACATTTTTGAAAGTGACTCTTGCATTCATTACATCAAAATGTACTTGACTCATATCATCACCATTAAGATTCTATCTTCCCTCGTCCGCCTTTTGCAGTTCGAAAAACATTCATTCCAATGAAAAAATTTTCGTGTAATGATTTTAAATAAATAATGTCATTCTCAGCATTTTGAATTTGTTTTTTAGTAGATTCTGGATCATTTTTTAATTTTTCAAGTATTTGATTTGATTCTTCTAAAAATTCATCAACTGCATGTTCATAATTTGAAACACCAGCAAACTCAGGACTGAGAATATGTTCAGGAACATAATTAGGAGTTTCATCTTTGAACACCTCAGCTTTTCTTGTAATAGATTCTTGTTCTGCTGCTGAAAGAATTGGTCGTGGAAATCGATCTTTTTTATCTAACCAAAATTCTGGTTCACCCATCTCTCGTCTAAAGATTTCTTCGCCTTGTCTCTTAAACGTGAGAACGGGACCCTTTACTTTATCTTCTTTTACTTCAGCAGCAATTGCTTTGTATTCTGCTTCTGCTGCAGCTTCTGCTTTTTCTTTTGTCTCTGCTACTTTTGCAATAGCTTTTTGTAACGCAATTTCTGCTTTTTCAGCTGCTTTAGATGCTGCATCTGCTTTATCGGTTGCATTGATTACCACTTTTGTATCTTTTTCAGATTCAGTTTTTGTAGTTTTTTCTGTAGAGGGTTTGTCTGATGTAGAATCTTCTGTAGGTTTTTCTTCTAGTTTAGATTCTTTTTTCGCCTCAGACATCAAAATTTACTATTGTTGCCTGAATTTTAATATTTTTGTATTAGAAATCATCCATTATTTCTTTTTTACAACAAATATCTAAAAATATCATTCTGATCGGTTATGAAATAATTTTCAGCTATCTATTCTGAAAAAATTATGGCGCCCTCGGCGGGATTTGTGAAATTAGATTGACACCCTCAAATTATTTAGGCGTGAGTTAAGTAGACATATTCTCATTTAGAATACAAATAAAAAAAATTACAACAATATTTGTTAAAAAGTCTTAGAAAGTAGATCGCAATTTTATTTTCTCAAGTACTAAATTCTAT
>JADFLN010000105.1 GCA_022564385.1 Nitrososphaerota archaeon
TTGCAAGTATTGAACCTAATGAAGATTTTTTTAAAATGATAATGAAAATAAAATCATTGATACAAACTGCTACTAAAGAATAGATTAGGATTAAATTTTAGACTTTACTCCAATTAGAAAAGTTAAAGTTTCTACTTGGGAAGCAAGTATAATAGTAAATTTCCATCATACTAACCGTTGAAACAACGCTCATTACTTCTCTTTGAGAATAGCATCAAATCAAAGGCTACTATGATAGAATATCTCAAGAATCTAAACAGATTCAAGGACTTTTACAAACTGAAAGATTATGATTCAATTCTTGGAATCCCTAACAAAAAACTCCAAGAAATGATAGAAGATTATGTCATGGATATGAAAACCAGAGTTTCACTAATACGATTCCTACCAGAATTTACCCACTCCAGGCATTTTTTGAGATTAATGATGTTGATATCAAATGGAGAAAGATAAGAAGATTATATCCTGCTAAGGTCAAAAAGTCAGGTAGAAAAGCATACTCCACAGAACAAGTACAAGAAATACTACAAAATTGCCAAGATCTTAGAAACAGAGCAATTGTTTTGTTTATGTCAGCATCAGGTGTTAGAATCGGTGCATTTCCTTATCTCAAAATCAGAGATATTCAACCTATTGAGAATTGTAAAAGTGTGCTTGTTTATTCTGGTGAAATCGATGAATACACAACATTTCTAACACCAGAAGCAGCAAAGGCATTTGATCAATACATAGAGCAGAGAAAACGTGATGGTGAATACTTTGATGATAATAGTCCTGCATTTAGAAAGACGTATCAAATTGGTATCGAGAAAGTCAATGTAGTTACAGAAAAAGCAGTATCATATGTGATGGAGAGAATCCTGAAAAATACTAACATACCACATAGTGAGAATGGTGTTAGAAATGAAATTCAACGTAATCATGGTTTAAGAAAAAGATTTGATACAATTATGAAAAATACTGATAGTATGAAGTTGATTCATGCAGAAAAAATGTTTGGACACAGTATTCCTAGTATCCCTTTAGATGAAACCTATGCTGATTTTTCAATTGAATCTTTGTTTAACGAATACAAAAAAGCGATTTCTGCACTAACAATTGATAATTCTGAACGTCTTAAAGTAAAGAATGAAAAATTAGAGCAAGAAAAATCTGAATTAGAAATTACTAGAGCTGAAATGGAAGAAATGAAACGAGAATGGAGAATTATTAAAAAATATGGAAACATTATACCTAAACAAGCTAGTGATAAATTACTTTAATTGTATTTTAGATTATTCGTTATTTTGATTTATTATTTCTTCTAATTTTTTCTTCATCAATTCTTCACCCGGCATCTCTATTTCTTTTTTGAGAATATTAAACAGAAATCCTATATTCTTCAATAATGCATATTCTATGTGTTTACATATGTTTGATTTGTCATATGAACACCATAACTTTCTATCTTTAATTTCTACCATAACTGGTTTGGATAATTTGTCATCTTTAATTTTCATATAATTTTCTGTGGCTTCAATTCCTATAATTCCTTCTGATTTTTTAAAATTTTGTTCAATTGGTAAATCTCTATCAAATATTTCCTTAGGCAAAAATTCTTTTTTGTTTCTAGTCATTGTCAATATCATTGTCGCCATCATTTTTTGTGCTTCTGTTGATTTTTTCTGCCAATCTTTCATCTCTTTTTCCATTTCATCTAATTTCTCCTTAGAATTTTCAAAATTACTACCTGTTTCAAATGTAGATGTGTTTTTTACAAATTGTCTTAATATGTGTGATATTGCTTGTGATCTACTATTAACGCCAATTTTTTTTGCTTTTTCAGTATCAAGAAATATGTCTAATTCACTCATCAAATCTTTTGGTAGACTAACACTAGACCAATCTTTCTTAGTCATGCGGTAAATCTGCGGTATAACTATTAAAAACGATTGTTAATTTTATTTACGTTATATTTGCTTGAAATTTAACGGATAATATTTATAGTTCCTACTTTAAATCTCCTTGAAATCTAATGGAAAATGAATCTTTTGTCAGTGCTTCAATAAAATATAGACCCTACAAAAAATTAACTAGATTATCAAAAAACGAGAAACATACTATTTCAGATCAATTATCTATCATTCTAAAACATTATTCAAAATCAAAAAAAGGTGATAATTCGTAATGTTTTCTGTAACTCTATTATCTTGTGCACATAATCCAAAAATAACTCGTTTAAAGGGTATTGTACACAATAATCATTTTGAAATCTTAGTTTGTAAAAATTGTAGTACGGACACTGATTTACAAGATTTCCGGGAGGAAAAACTTTGAGTCATTCTTTAGTTATTCCAGTTGCTTCAGAGATTTCAGATATGGTTAATATGTTTGGAAAATTAAATTCAAATTCATTATACGTTACATATGAAGAATCTGATAATTCTTTTACAGTTGACATAAGAGGTTTGATAAAATTTGATTTCTCCACTGAGCAATACACTTTGTATCTAAAACCATTAAATGAAAAACTTTCAGTAGAACAAACTTTGATGAATGTCCCTCAGTGCTGTAAAGATGAACCTTACGCATACATTGATGTCAAAATTGATAATTCTTTTTCTAATAAAATCAAACTATGTAAGAAACATTATTCTCTACATATGGATTCCAAGGATGAATTCGTTTCCGTACTCGGTTACATCTTAGAACAGGAAGCTAAAGAGGTTAGAAAGTGATTAAGAAACATCAAAGTGTGTCAAAACACTCTCTAGAGATGCCTGATGTATTCACATCAATACCAAATATAGAAGAACAAATGACGGTTCCTCTAGAGAAAAATTCTAATACAGATAACAAAACTATCTATGCAAAATTAGAGGATGCTTTTTTTGATTAATTTAGAAAAAAAAGAACTTGAGAGTATTAGCTTGATGGCTGTCTCAAGTTTAATTGCACAATCTAAGGAGATTGATACTTTTGATACGTAGTGATCTCCCAATAAACATTTCAAAGAATGGTTTGATTTTATGTCAACTCTGCATTAATCTCAAAGGTCGTTCTAAACGATTTCCAAGTATTCGTGCCTTAAAGTGGCACATAACAAATTACCATGATACCTTAGGAGAACAAATTTGAGCCTAGTTTCTATGCGTAAATGTCCTGTTTTTGGATGTAAATTCAACAGAAATCCTGTGGCTTCTGATCTTGCTCAGCTCAAAAGACATCTCAAATATGATCATGATTATAAAGAAAAACAAGAAACTGCATTTTCTTTGGGGTTAATTGATTCAATCTATGAGAAACGCAGTCTAAAATGGTTTACAGATTCAATCTCTGACTTTTCTATAGTGGAAGAAGAACACTGATGCATCTTCAATGCCCTGAATGTGATAGAGAAGGAAAGACAGAGTCACAATTAAGAAAGAATGGTTGTAAATGTAAAATTACACCATTACAAATGACTGATCTTGAAGATCATGATGTAAAACAAAAGAAATCAATTAAAAAAAATCTAGACAAAGATAATAGATCTGAGCAAAAAAAATTATATGATTTTGCATTAACTAGAATAGACAAACTTGTAATCTCAGAAAACAATTCCGATGAAGTATTTGCAATCCTCAAAAACAATAATCACATTGAAACTCTAAATCTTTCATCGACAAGAGCCATTCATTGGTTGACAAATGAACATAATCAATTTGGAAATTCTGATGAACTACATTCTTCAGATTATTATAAAACAATTCTGAATACAATGATTTCAAAGGCTACAATGAATGGAGCTACAAAAGTCAAAGTGTACAATCGAATTGCACAACTTGATAAAGAAATCTGGTATGATTTGGGGGATTCATCATGGCAATCTATCAAGATAACTGAAGGTAAGGTTAAACTTGTAAAACTAGATAAAGATTCACCAATTTTTCGTAGAAGTCAATCATTACAAGAGCAGATCAAACCACAAAAAGGCTCTAATTTCTCATTAGATCTTCTTGTAAGTCTTTTACATATCTTAGAGCCTGACCAATTGGTATTCAAAATTAATTTGATTTGTTTATGCTTGCAAGCCTATTCCATGCCTATGATAGTTTTTGATGGAAGTGCAGGAAGCATAAAGACCACTGCAACAGCTACAGTAAAGAGAATCATAGACCCTGCAGGGAAACTAAGTCAAGACAACGTTTCAAGTATGCAAGAAAAACCAAATGACTTGATTATTCAACTTTCTAATCGGTATCTTTCAAGTTTTGATAATGTAAGTTACATTGATTCAAAAATCTCTGATGTAATTTGTAGGAGAATTACAGGAAGTAATAACGAAAGACGAAGATTATACACAGACAATGACGAAGCGATTTTTAGTTTTAGATCTAAGATAGTTCTTAATGGCATTATACCTACATTGGATTATCCTGATTTACAAACTCGTTTAATCTCATATGATCGAGAGACAATAGATGAATCTAATTTAATTACAGAAAAAGAATTTCAGGAAAGACTAGATGAAATTTTACCGAATGTGTTGGGAATAATCTTTAAGACTTTGGCCAAAGCTTTACAAAAATATCCTGAATTAAAAGACAAAATCAAACCAAAGACAAGGATGGCGGATTTTGAGATTTGGGGTGAAATTATTTCTAGATGTTTGGGTAATGCTCCAAACAAATTCCTAAAAGAGTATTATGCCAAAGTCAATCAACGAAATATTTCTAATCAAGAAAATTATCCAATAATACAAGCAATTCAAATCCTAATGAAAAGTAGAACATTCTATGAAGACTCTGCACTCAATATTTTCACTGAACTCACAAAAATTGCAGAAGACAACTTAATGATAAAT
>JADFLN010000023.1 GCA_022564385.1 Nitrososphaerota archaeon
TGTATACTCTTAAAACATCTTCAGGTGCATTCTCTTTTTCAACTGTGCTTACCCGTGGCATGGACTAGCCAAGTTGTATTCGTTTTAATCTTTTTGCCCAAATTTACCCCGAGTTTTAGCTGGTAATGCTCACCTAACAAAAACTTGATATTTTCTTTTGATAGATCATACTATATCATTATTGTATATTCCAAGATACCTGGCTTCCAAAGACAGTATTATCTACTCTAATCGGCTAGGTAGTAGGACACTAGCCACGATTTATTTTCAGTTGTGATGATAAGCTCAGAACACAAGATCTGTAGATTCTGTAATTTTTGGAATATATGTGATGAAAAAGAGGCAGAACAGTAATATGGTAATTAATCTATATGGGATGATAAAAAGAGAAAGTTATGATTACTGTAAATTGTAATGATGTTTTACCAATTCAACACGAATTACTAGTTTTTGTATCTGACCAAATAGGTGCAATTCCTACACTAAAACATCATGAATTTGTTTTATCCCCAATAGAGAATGATGATGAAATAGACAAGAAACAAGTCACTGCATCCATCAAAGAATATCTTGATTCCATTGGTGAAGTTAATAATTTTGGTGTAATTGCTGATTCAGATACTATCTTAATCAAATCCATTAATGGTAAAAAAATCAACAAAGTCATTCAGCCTGTTCAATCTCTTCGTAGTTGTTGTGGTTTCTAACCAAACAAGTCACAGGTACAATGGAATCTCAACTTTCCTTAATTGATTATTCACAAATTATTCATTATCGGGCATGAAAAGTGAATCAGAAATTGAGTGTTTACAGTTAGAATTATAATATTATGTTTGGAAAAAAATATTCCAAAATTATTCCATATTAAGCGTGAAAAAAGAATATTATTTCTAATATCTCTCAAAGATACGGGAAAAAGTATTAGGTATAGAATCTATCCTACAGGATTTAGATGCTGTTGATCTTGCTATAAGGATCGTATCTGATTGGATTGCAAGACGACACTAGTCAAAATTTATCAAGCGATCAAAAATAATTCTTAACTTATTCTGCTAAATTCAAATTCAGGATATTCCATTATGAAACAAATAACAATTCCCAAAAAAGATACTACATTGAAGGTGTTAATTGAAGGAGAAAAAGATGATTTTGATAGACATCATGAAGAGTTACAGCATTTTATAAGTTCTCTAAGTTTTTCATGAATACATTGGTTTGAAATATTCGTAATTTTACTATGAATTCCACAGAATCAATAAAAACATTGAAAAAATATCTGTCTGAAAATATTCCTGATTTAGAAGAACTATTTGTAGTGGATAAAGAGGGCAATATGTAATGCTACTGGTATGTCCAAACATTATCATTTACAATCTCATGTTAAACTAGGATAGATCGCGGATATGCCTTTATTTCGCCGTTTATTTCAAGTTCAATTACCACATCATTGTCTGATACAAATTCTACTTCATCTGCATTTACAAACTTGGGATTGTCAATCGAAGGAATACCCTCTTTTGTAAATGCACCAAGATTATACCAATTCCTTAATTATTGGATATGAAATTAATCTATAATGTAAAAAACACAGTACATTACACAATTATTAAATTTAAAAAAAATAAAAAAAGGATTGATACTCTAACGTAGTACGTTGATATCGTAAAACATCAGGTGTTCAAACACTTCAAATGGTGGTGGGAAATTGTTTGTTCCATCAGGTAATGGTGCTGTATGATATACCATGTGTAGTTGTACGGTATTATGATTCACCTTTGAATCACCAGGAGTCATTGGAGAGTATGGAGTAGTACCATCACTTTTGACAATTTTACCTGAATGCATATCTCGTGCACCATCAGTGATCATCATGTGAGCCTCAAATGTTCCTTGAGATTCACCATTTTTGAAAACTTCAGCTGGTCCCCAGGATGCCAAATACACAAAGAGTGTTGGTTCTAGTGTTGGCCCAGCACCAGTAGTACCGTGTTCAAAGTGATTAATTGCAATAGGATCTGAATCTAGTATAGTTTGAGTGACGCCATCAATGGTTTCACCAATATACATCTCGTTGCCTCCTGCAAATTTGTTTTGTTTTAACATCATTTGATCACCATTAAGATCAGTCCAATACGCAGTGATAGTTCCTGTGTTGGCAATATGATCAAGATCTACTTCAATCATACCGGCACTTAATTTTTTGTGCCCGCTACCATCATAACTAAATGCATCATGTCCGCCTTTTGGAGTCACACCATCAATAATGTAGGCATTTTTGGCAATAACATGAGTTACTGGTAAAAGACCTCCAGATATGGGTGATGATTTTGATGTACTAGTAGAACTCTTTGGTGAAATAGTCTGCACTGTACTTTTTCCTTGTTTATCTTCTACATACTGTGAATATCCACCCGAATATTCGGAACAAAGAACGCCACCACAAACTATTCGCTCATTTGCAGAACCATATGAGGCAGTGCCTACTCTTCCTGGAGTGTTTTTGCCTTGGCTTTTAAGCGCCAATGCATCATCTATAGTACTAGACATCATTACAAATGCGATCATTGGTATGATTGCAAATAATGCTAAGTATTTTGTTCGAGTCATTGGTAGATTAATCTATAGTATAAATAAAAGATTTTACCCAATTCATTAAAATTATCAAGCTAAAAATTATTGTAATTTGAAATAGTTTTAAATTTTACAATTATTAAGGATGATGTTTTTGTTCTAAAAGAAAATGGTCTGTAAACTTGAGATAGGCAAAAAAATTCATGTAAAATTGTTTTTGTAAGATTTGGTAATAAATTGGGAAATTCCTTTTAAATTAATTTTGTTAAAAGTGTTCAAATGCCATACGATGAAATTTATTACCAAAGATTAAACAATAAACAAAAGAAACAAATGAACATGCGTAAAGATTTGGAAATCCAGACCAAGTAGTTACTAGAAAAATAGGAAGTAACAGGGCTTTTCAAAACATCTGATGGTTGGGAAAAATGAGGTTTTTATCTTTTTTTTGAATTCTATATTAGCGAATGCTCTAAAAATTTATAGACGTTTTTGGTTTATCTCTAAAAATAATGATACTAGTGGTGATCTTATCTCATAGTTTCATGTATTCTAGCAGTCTCAATTTTAACTATCAGTGAAGCAATACTCAGATCAATATGTGTAATGCACTTTTCAATTTGTCTCTAACTGGTGTTTCTTTTTCAAGCATTTTTTGCAAGATTGTTTTCTAGATAGTCAAAACTACAATATAGATTCAAAAGATGAAGTTTTAGATTATGAAATTAGAAAGAAATTTTAACCCATAAAATTACACAATCCTCAAAGATTTTAATAATATCTTTCCCTAAACAACATAAGAATAGTCCTAAAATCTAACTACACATAGTTATCATTTAATAGTAAACTATGGGGAGTTGTTATGTAATAACTCTGCTCTGGATTTGATATGATTTGCTAAAACAAATAATTTCTATAGGCTTAATTGGAGCAGTAATTCTTGTAACAATTGCTTTATCTTTTAGTAATTATTCTATTGAAGAAAATGTTGAAGAAACAGACCTGATTATTCAAGGTGATGTAATTATGCCTACAAAAGTTTCTCGTCCAGGATGTGAGATTAATGATAATTGCTATATTCCCTCTCAAATTGTCATTAAAAAAGGAAAACAAGTAACATGGATCAATAAAGATTCGGCTTTTCATAGTGTAACTTCGGGTTTTTATGATGTTCCATCTGACCTTTTTGACAGTGGATATTTAGATCCATCTGAATCCTACACTCTTACTTTTGATGAAGTAGGCACATATGATTATTTTTGTACTCTACATCCTTGGATGAACGGGCAAGTAATTGTTGAATAAGGTACCCGAGGGAGTCGAACCCCCTTGTATAGGCTTTGCAGGCCCACGCATAACCGTTCTGCCAGAGTACCATTTTAAAAAACACAAAATGAATAATTAAACTCTTTAGATCAGAATTTGTTAAATGGTTTTGAAGCTAACTTTACATCTTCTGCTTTTACAGTTTTTCTACCTGCATGAGAAGTCATATCAACTGCACTTTTTGCAATACCATCTGCAAGTTCTTCAATTATCCTTCTTAATTCATTTGCTGATTCGTCACTAACTCTTGCTGCTCCTGCTTTCTTCAAAATTCTATACATTGCAGATAATCCTAGTTCTGACGATTTCATGAATTTCATTTTAGTTTTTTCCGAAAAAAGATAATGAGTGAAAAAATATCACTAATAAATCGATTTATACCGACTATTTTAAGAATTGATAAAGAAATGACCTGGTATTTTGATTCTCATATACACTTGTCTGATCCTATCTATTCTCGTGATATGCAATTCATCTTAAAGGAAATGGAGTATCTAAAAATTAAGGCATGTTGTGTTTCAATGAATAATGAAAATTCTTTACAAACTTTAAAACTAGCAAAAAGAAGTAATTTAGTTTTATCCTTCATTGGAATTCATCCTGAATGTGCAAATAACGAACTTGAACAAATGACTAATCTGATTGAAGAGAATCACCAAAATCTTTTTGGAATAGGAGAAATAGGGTTAGACCCAACTTTTGTTAATAGTGATGAAGATTCTAAAAGACAAATCCATGTCTTTGAAACATTATTGTCTTCTGCAGAAAAATTTAACAAACCAGTTTCTATTCATTCAAGAAAAAGCATCGATGATGTTTTTCAAATAATGACCTCCTATAACACTAAACATGCTTTGCTTCATTGGTTTGACGGTAATAAAAAACAACTTCAAAAAGCCATGGATATGGGATTTTTTGTGTCATATGGGCCTGTAATGATTTATGCAAATGACAAACAGACTTTACTGTCTAAAACAGATGAATCAAAAATTCTTGTTGAAACTGACGGTCCTGTGAGATTTTCTAGGTGTTTTGAAATGAAATCTGGACAAATTACCTTTATTCCTAGTGTGATCTTTTGTGCTTCACAAATTTTAGGGAAAACATTTGATGAAATGACATTCCTATTAGAAAATAATTCAAAATCTTTTCTTGGAATATAGGTATAAAATACCCACATTTATCAATCGAGGCGTGGATAGAATAAAACGTATCTCATATGAGGTGTTAGACAAACACAAATCTAAGTTTGGTGAAGATTTTGCCGATAACAAAGTAAGCTTAGATGAAGTTTCTATTATACGTTCTAAAGGTCTTAAAAACAAAGTAGCTGGATATATCACCAGATTTATCAAAAAAGAAATTCGTGAAGAAAAATCTAAACAAGCAAAAATCTCATCTTCACAATTTGAGGAATCAGTAGAGAAAGAAGTACAAGCAGAAACTACTGAACCAACTACTACTGAACCAACTACTACTGAACCAACTACTACTGAACCAACTACTACTGAACCAACTACTACTGAACCAACTACTACTGAACCAACTACTACTGAACCAACTACTACTGAAACTGTTGTAGAAACTACTTCTAAAGAAGAGAAAACTGAATAATAAATTAGACATTTATTTTCTAAATTTTGAATTAGATTAGTATGATTACTGTAAAACTTGTTGGTGGAGCAAAAAAATCTTTTTTAACAGAACAATTGCATATTGATAAATCTGATATCTCCATTCAAGAACTACTTGATTTATTGTTAGAATTAAAACCTCTTGATACTCCTGATTTAGATATTGAAAATATCTTGATTGCAATAAATGGCACTGATTCTTCTGCAATGGAAGGGAAATCTACCAAGATAAAAAACAATGATCTTGTAAGTATTATACCTGTTATTCATGGAGGCTCTCACAAAAAAATAACTTTTCAAGTACTAAAACAACAAATTCAAGTAATTGAGATTACAAGTCAAAAAACAATTGATGTAAAGTTACTTGATAATTTAAGAAAAAAATATCCAAAAATTCACCTTCAGGCAATTTCGAGTAATTTCATCTTGAACAATTATCACTTGAAAAAAGTTCTATCAATTTCTCTAGAATCTAATAATAATAATATTTTACTTTCAAATAAACTTGAAACTGATATTTTAATGCGTTTTGCATTGACAAAACAAATTTCTGTTGCAATAAAAAATGCTGGAATAAAGCCAAAAACTAATTTTATTTTAATTGCAATTGGAAATAAAAAAATACTGAATTTATTATACAAAGAATTATTTCCATTGTCAATAAATCTATTTTCAAAAAATAATGATTTGTTTCTTAAAAAATATTTTAAAATTACAAAAAAACAACTTAATTCAGTTTATTCGAAAAACCCTTTAGAGGATATTTTGGTAGAAAAGGCTGCAATTTTATTCTGAGATACTACGCTTAGTCTTTTCAACACTTAGCACATCTGCTTTTTTTAATACAGAAATACCTGTTTTATCACCTAAGATTTCAATTAAGACAATTTTATCAGGAAATTCAAGTGATACTTTATTTTTTATTTTACTTGCAATTTTTGAAATTATTTCTTGACTAGATAAATCTGAATTTCTTTTTTTAATTGATATCTTGTATGTTTCTCCATTAGAAATTTGTTCAGATATGTATGTAATCATTTTTTCTATTTCTTCAATTTTTGTTTCAATGACTTTTTGAATTGGTATTATTCTTAGACAATATCTAATGCTCCAAGGTTCATCAAGAAGCATTTCTTTTATTTTTCTCACGACCATAATTGGTTTAAGCTTTGTTTCAGCAGTCAAAATTCCTGACATTTTTGTGATTGAAATTTTTACATCAGAATCCCCCAATTCTTCTAGAATATTTCTTAATTCTTCTTCAGTTTCAGGTTCAAAATGTCTGGCACACGTAATGATCAAATTCATAATCTCAAAACCTCCTCATGACTTAATGATCCTTCTCTAATAATTTTGATCTCCTCATTTTCTATTTCAATTATGGTTGATTCTGCTTTACTAGAAATTATTCCTCCATCAACAAAAACATCATACTTTTGTATATTTTTGAAACATTCATCAGGATTTGTAAATGATGAATGTCCAGAAATATTTGCACTAGTACCAACCAGAAAATTACATTTCTTCAATAATTCTAATGTGCATTTATGATTAGGAACTCTTACGGCAATCTTGTCTGTTAAATTTAATGATTTTTTTAGATTTTCATCAGTTAATTTTAAAATTATTGTTAGTGGTCCTGGCCAAAATCTTTCTACAATTTTTTCAGCAATTTTATCGAAAAAAGCAATCCTTTTAGCAATATCTTTTGAGTATACTAAAACTGGAAATGGGTTCAAAATATTTCTGGATTTAATCTCATAAATTTTTCTCACTGAATTTTTGTTGTATGGATTACATCCTATTCCATATACTGTATCTGTTGGAAAAACAGCAATCCCTCCTTGATTAATAATTTGAGATGCTTTTTCAATTCCCTCCTCGTCACAATTTACTTTCAATATCAATTCTATTCTATTTAATTACTATTTACTTTTGAATAAGTTTTTAACGTTGGAAAATGTTTATTTGTTAAGCATGTCTAAACCATCTTCTGATTTTGTTGATACCGATTTTGAAGATGATTTTGATGATGAATTTGATGAAGTGGAAAACTAGATGCTTAATCCAAAACTATCTGCAAAGTTTGTGAATGTATAATATGCTTGAAGAAATTCTCTGCCTGATTGACTAATTTTATACTTGTTTGAACCTTTAGAATCAATTTGTTCTAAGAGACCTTGTGATACTAGAGTTTTCAAGATTCTTGAAATTCTGGAATGAGAAATGTTTGCCTTTCTAATTAGATATGTAACTGATGCTCCGTTTTCATCTTGTAAGTCATCTCTAGTTGTTACCAAAATATCCCCAATAATTTTCATATGAGTTCTATATTCAGCCATTTTCTCTATAGTTAATACATCAAATTTCTATGAGAGCGCAATGATATTTTCCAGTAAACTAAAAAGATAAAAGAAATTGACAAATTTTTGATTACTTTAAATTTTGAGCCTGTGTTAGAATTATTCTAACCCTTCATCAAATTTTATCTTAGTTAAAGGCACTTTACTCACTGGAATGAATAATGCAATCAATCCTGCAATTTTTATTATTATTGATACATAATATAGAATTGATTCTGGGAACAGAAATGAATACCATCCTAAAAATTCACCTAACGCTAGAAGTGCTAATCCAACAGCAACTGAAATAGTACCTTTTTTTCTATTATCAAAATACGATAACATTGTTTCAATAGCGCCATATGCCAACAAAATGAACGAAATTGATCTAAAGATATGTTCTAACTGAACAGAAGAAATTAGAAATAATGGAAAAATTCCAATTGATCTAAAATATGTAGATTTTGGGAAAAATGATTTTATGCTATGTGAAAACGCAATGAAAAAGTATCCAATTGTCTGAATTGCGATTCCCAAAGTCTGAATCCATTTTTCTATGTTTCCTGATTTTATAACAAAGTCTTCTGTCATGTATCCAACCCATATCACAAAAAATCCTAAACTTATTGAAAAAAACGCAATTGTTAATCTAAATAGTGTTGGACTTCCTGTATTTCTAAATCCAATAAAAGACATTATTCCTATAGCAAGTCCTACTAAAAATCCTATCAAGTTAAGTATATTTTCTAATAAAAATTCCAATGATGTTTAGAAACTTGTTAAACTAATTATTTTAATCTGATGAATGATTTCACTATATTGTTAATCCCATTCATCCAATGAACCTGAAGATTGACCTTCTGTACTACCTGTGTAATCTCCAAGAATATCTGAGTATTTAGATTCATTATGTGCTATAAATTTTACATAATCTCCATAACTCATTTCAAAATCACAAGAACCGCATTTTACAAGTGAAAAATCCATTGCTAATTCAGCGTTTTCCTTACATTTTGGGCATTTTATCTTCATGAAGAATTTTATTTTTATTAATTATTATCATTTTATATTTAATAAAAGATAAAAGGAGTTGATTATTGTTAATTTTCATGAGTCGTACTTGTACTAAATGTAAGAATTCAATTCCTGATAACGAAGAACTTGGAATTGTTGCTGCAAAATACCCTACTTGTAACAAATGTTGGGCTGAATGGAAAGAATACCAAATAATGGTAATGAATGAAATGAAACTTGATATGTCTATGCCTGATCATAGAAAATTATTAAAAAAACATGAAAAGATCTTTGTAGGTGTATTATCTTCTGAAGGAGAAATTATAGATTATACAAATGAAGATAATAGAAAACCTGATGAACCTACTAGTACCTAAAACTTTAATTGTTTTTTAGCATTATCTGGAATTACCATCAAAATTTTTCTTTTTCTCTCTTCATCTAGATTATTTATGATCTTTTTAATCGTATTTGCAAGGATTCCTTTTTCATTATCCTCTAATGCTAAAAATATTTCTAGAATCCCATCTAAATGAAAAGCAATTAATTTTTGTGGCGATTGTGATACTTCAATAATATATGCTGAAAACAATCCATATCTCTGTTCTTCTGAAAGAGTAGTTAAAATTTTAAGCCATGATTTGAAAAGCTTAGAAAAGTTTGGAAATGGAATAGTAGGCCCTGCTTCTAATGCATTATTTATTATCTCTTTTTTTTCTTCTTCAGACAATGAAAAAAACTCTATCATTCTTTTTTTCAAAATTGGATTTCTTAGAAAGTCTGGAAGGCTAGCCAAACTAATTATGATATTTCCAGCAAAATTTTCTTCTGTCATTGATCCACAAGAATTAATGTTGGATATAAAATCATGTACAAATACTTTAGCTTAAATAAACGAAATAGAATTTCAACAGCATGACTTCAACCGTAGTTGTTGGTGGATTTTTTGGAGACGAAGGAAAAGGAAAGATCATCTCCTATTTGGCAATGAAAGATAATCCAAAAATAATTGTACGTGGTGGAGCTGGTCCAAATGCTGGTCATACAATTAGAGATGGTGACAAAGTTTACAAAGTTAGAATGCTTCCATGTGGGTTTCTTAATAAAAATGCTAAAATGATGATTGGTCCAGGAGTCGTAATCAATCCCGATATTCTAAAAAAAGAAATTCAAGATTTTAACACATCTGGACGTTCATTTATTGATCAATATTGTGGTATTATTGAAGAAACTCATCTAGCTCGAGATTCTAAAGGAGAATTAAAAGAAAAAATTGGAAGTACTGGCTCTGGTACAGGTCCTGCTAATGCCGATAGGGCTATGAGAGTTTTAAAATTAGCAAAAGACATTGATTCCTTATCTTCACTTATCACCGATGTCCCACAGGAGATAAATTCTGCACTTTCTGCAAATGAAAATGTACTAGTGGAGGGTACACAAGGAACTTTTCTATCCTTATGGCATGGAACATACCCATTTGTGACATCAAAAGATGTTACTGCATCTGGAATATGTGCTGATGTTGGTCTTGGTCCTACCAAAGTTGATGAGGTAATTGTTGTTTTCAAATCATATGTTACGCGGGTTGGAACTGGTCCTCTTAACAACGAACTTTCACTTGAAGATGCTGAAAAAAAAGGATGGTTAGAATTTGGTACTGTGACTGGCCGTCAGAGACGTGCTGCTAATTTTGATTTTGATTTGGCTAAACGTGCAATCATGCTTAATAGTGCAACACAAATCTCTCTAACAAAATTAGATATTCTTTTTCCTGATTGTGCTGGTAAAAATTCATTTGATGAACTATCTAAAAATGCAAAAGCATTCATAAAAAATATTGAAGATGAATTAAACACGCCTGTAACAATTATTGGAACTGGTCCAGATACCAATGATATAATTGATCGAAGAAACTAGGCTCCAAAGTTTTGGATAAGTTTAATTTGATAATGTAAAGAAAATCTTTGTGGACAAATTACAAAATTCTTCTGATGATAAATTACCCCGCTACATTCAAGTAAATTCAACTTTAGAATTTTCTAGACTTGTTTGTGCACTTGAGCGTACACCACGTGTATCTTTTTTACATGATCATGAAGGTCAAAAAATTTTATCTGTGCAAATAGATGTCCTTAAAGAAAAGCCAATTGTATATTATACTCCTCTAGAACATGTTGGTCATTATCTTTGCTATGGATTAAAAAGTGGAAAAGAAGAATCTAAAATTGTTAATAGCACTTCTGATGCTAGTAAACTATATTCCCCAATAGTTCGAATTAAATCTCTTCCAAAAGCTTTGAGACCTGGTAATGGAACTCTTGATAGGTATCAACCAATTGAGTTAGAAGATATATCTAGTCTTGCAAAACTTAGCTGGGGTTTTGATGATATTCCTTTCCCGCTATTTCTGTTTCCACATAATGATAAATGGCTTATTGGAGTTTTCATGAATTTCAGTGATGAAGGAACATCTTACTTCTGCCATGTAGTTTTAAATAGTGATCCACAAAAACCTTTCATGAAATTTTCATCAACTAATGGCTTTGAACCAATTTTTGTAGAAAATCCATCAGAACATGGATATTCATATATCAAAATTATAAAATTAAAAGATACACATCCATTAGTTAATTATGATCACCTTCAAAACTAGACTTAAAAAATCCTCAAAAACAAATGGAAACGTAATTCTTGCGAATGATTATGATCTTACAGTTAAAAATTTAGAAGCAAAAACTATTAAAAATATCAAACAATTACATCCTTTCCTATGTGGCATTAAGCTAAATTTTCATTTACTTCTTCCTTTGAGTGGTAAAGAAATTTTCAAAATTAACAAAACAGCTCATAGATTTGGGTTACAAACAATTGCAGATATCAAACTTAATGATATTGGCAATACTAATAGAGTAACGACAGAGATTCTTTGGAATTTAGGCTTTGATGCAGTCATTGTAAATCCTATAATGGGTCTTGACAGTCTGAAAAATCTTGTTATATCTGCGCATAAACATGACAAAGGGGTAATTGCTTTATGCCATATGAGTGCACCAGAAGCTAAATTATCCTATGATATCATGGTAAAAATGGGAAAAAAACAGCAACTATATCAATTATTTTTGAATTGGGCTCTGACTGCCAAAGTTGATGGTATTGTAGTGGGAGCTACGTTTCCAAAAATTATACAATATTGTGCTAAAAAAGCAGGAAAAAACCTGAACATATTTTCTCCGGGTGTTGGAACTCAGGGTGGAAGTGCAAATGAAGTAATGTCATCTGGAACTGATTATCTGATTGTTGGCAGAACAATTCTTAATGCTAAAAATCCAATAAGTATGGCAAAAAAATTACAGCTACAAAGTTTTGGTAAGTAGCATTTGCGCTCTAGTTAATACGGTTTTTGCATTATCAAATGTAGTTTTTTCCATTGCAGAATTATAATCCATCCAAGAATAATCAAGATGTTCGTGTGAAATTTTTACCTCGTTGGTTTTTGTTTCAGCCAAGAAAAAAACAACTTTCTTCTGAACTAATTCTCCTTGATATTGAAATTCATATTTAATCCATTCTTCAAAATTTTCTAAAAATGTAATATCTATAATTCCAGTTTCTTCTTTAGCTTCTCTAATTGCAGTTTCATGAGTTGACTCTCCTTTCTCCATCTTTCCTTTTATGAAATCCCAATGCCCAGAGGGATAATGTAAAAGTAAAAACAAAATTTTTGAATCTTCTTTTCTAAATAATACAATTCCAGCGGAAGTTTCTTCAATCATTTTCCTAACCTTCTTTTTCTTTCTTGAAAAATTCTAATTGCTCTCATTAAATCAATTTTTCTAAACTCTGGCCAAAAAATATCCATAAAAATTAATTCACTGTAGGCACTTTGCCACATAAGAAATCCACTTAATCTCTTTTCTCCTGATGTTCGTAAAATCATATCTGGAGATGATTGTGGCAAGTGTGACGTGTAAAGATTTGATTCAATCTCTTTTTTGTTAATATCATCTATTTTTAGAGAACCATCTTTGATTTTTTTTCCTATTTTCTTAACTGCATCTACTAATTCATATTGTCCTCCATATGCTAATGCAATATTTAGAAAATGATTATCATAATTTTTTGTAACATCTTCTAATCGTTTTAAAACCTCTTTGATAGATTCTGGTAGTAATTCAATTCTCCCAATACCTTTGACTCTCATTTTACATCTATGTATCCTAGGATCATTGTATAATCTCTCAAGTCTCATACGAATCAATTCAAAAATGTCTTCTAATTCATCATCTTTTCTATCCAAATTCTCTGCTGAAAGTGCGTATAATGTAACAATTTTGATATCCAATTCTTCACACCAATCAAGAAGATTTTCTACAGCATCAGCTCCTTTCCAGTGACCTGTCTTTGGTATGGCTAGGTGCATTTTAGCCCATCTTCTATTTCCATCTAAAATAAGAGCAACATGATTTGGAATGTCTCCATTTTTAATTTCGTTTTCTAACCTCTTTCCATAGATCTTGTAGATACCTGTTAACTGAAAAATTATTTCTATTATCTTACTAATGCCTTGTCACCTTTGATGATTAATACATGATTGACGATATCAGTGTTTTTCTAAAATTCTTTTTTTATGATTGGTTTATGGCTAAATTTAGTCTGAAACCATCTCTTGATCTTTATGTTTTCTATATTTCTTAAAGAGAATTGTGGCTGAAACCAAAGTTGCGGCTAGTCCTCCTAGCAAAGGTGGAATCAAAGTAAATGAACTTTCATCGTAAATCATAATGTTGGTAAACTGTAGTATGGTTGGATAAAGTGCTGCTAAAACAATAATTCTTAGAATGTCACTGATTTGTCTTGAAATTCCTCCAATCCAATTACTAAGTAATGTTCCAGTAACAATTGCACCCATTCCAATCCATAAAATTGGTAATGCACCTGCAACAAATTGACCAATTATTACCTTATTTGTAATCATTGTGATTAATTCTACATCACCTTCAATTAACTCAGAATCAACTGCACTAATTCCAGCTGGTACTGAAGAAAGAATTAGTAATATTCCTGCAACCATTGTAAAAATTCTGATAAAACCCATCGGAGTTGGTTTTGACCAATTTGACCATGCTGTATCAATATCAAATGCTCTAATCAAGAATGCTCCACCCAAAATACTCACAAGAACTGCAAATATTTCTGCAGTAAAATCAAACACAGTTGCAATTCCACCAATTAATAAAAGAATTCCTGGAACACCTAAAAAGAACTTTGAATATCTTGAATCATACGCAATCATTTTTAGGTATTTTCCAAAAACTGCATAAGAATACTCTACACTTCTACTTACCTTCATTACAACACGTTGTACCGAGACAACTGGTAGAACATTTTGAATGACTGGAATAACACTTTCATCATCTTCACCATCCGAAACAATTACTGCGCCATTTGCAGAAAATTGTTCTAAAACTTTTCTTGTCTCAGCAAGAATTTTTTCATCTGCATGGATTCCTTTATTTTTAACTCCTGCAACAATTACTACTTCAACTTTGTATCCTTTACTAATTAAATCCTCATATGTTTTGATTGCTGCAAAAATTGAATTTGAATCTGCATCTTCAGGATCTTCTAAAGCTAATCTTTGTGCTGCTTCAATACATGCATTTCTACCTATTACTGGTGTTATGATTCCTGCTTTTTCTCCTACATCATTATCTCTATCAATACAAATTACAAGTAATTTGTTGGCAGTAGATGCATTAACATCTTTTTCTACCTTTTGAGACCTTTGAGACATCCTAATTTTTATTACAAAATTGCTTTTTAACGATTTCCTACAATTATCATTAGTAAAATTCGGTTTTGAGACTAATTGGGTTTTGATTCTTCCGAAATTTTGACATATTCTGAAGATTCTATTTTTAATGACTCTATTTTTTCTAAGGTTTCAACCATTTCTGCTTCTGATCTTCCTTTTTCTATCATGTTGGCCAATACTTTAGTTTCCCCAATATATGAATTGAATTTTTTCATTGCATCCATGTAACTAATGTAACTTGGTAACCATTCTTCAGGTGGCTTTGATATCACAAATTCACTTATTTGTGAAGTTACTTGTGATGATGTTACTTCAGTAATTGTGATATAATCACTTGGAGATATTTTTCCATTTCGTAGATTCTGATATTCAATATCTATAGATTCTTGTAAAATTTCATGGATATTTTTTACTCCATCAAGATAATTTCCATAATCTGATATTACAAATGTTGTTTCGCTATCTTGTGGTATTACCCATATTAGAAAACTTGCACCTGTAATTACAGCTAATATTGTAATCGTGACTATAACTCCCTTTTTTGATGCCATTTTGTATCTTAACGATTAAGGAGTTTATAATTGATAATCTCTCAAAAAATCGTCTCTTATTAAATAAATATTAGAAGAAAAACTCTTATTGTATAATTTTAGCCACAATTTTTACAAAAACACTTACATTCATTAAAATTTTTGAAAATTTTTACTTTTTAATACCTAAAAAAATTTACACACATCTAGTTTATGGTTAAATAATTTTCACAGCCTCTTCCTAAATACCACCAAGTTTGACAAATTTTAGAATGGTTACAGCATATTGCGTAAAATGCACAGCTAAAAGGGACATAAAATATCCTGAGGACACTACATTAAAGAATAGACGTCCTGCCGTAAAAGGTACATGTCCTGAATGTGGAACTAAAGTTTTCCGTATAGGAAAGATGCCTGAAGGCGGATAACACTCCACACGATTTCTCTTTTTCAAAACCCATATAGGGTCTAACATGAACGATTTTTTGTGACCAAAGCAGAATATGAAAGTCTACTCAAACGTATTCAAAATAAATTAGGTGATTCTAAAAAAGAATCTTCTACTAGATTTGAGCTTCCTATTGTAGATGTAATGTGGGAAGGCCAAAAAACTTTCTTGCGTAATTTTTCAGAATTTCCAAAGGTTTTACGAAGAGATCCAGACAAAGTTCTTCAATACCTCTCAAAAGAGTTTGCAGTTCCTGCTGAAAGACTCGGTGACAAAGCAATGTTTGTTGGAAGACGAGCTCCTGATGACTTTACTAGATTATTCCAAATTTATGTGAAAGATTATCTTGAATGTCGTACATGTAAAAGTCCTGATACAAAAGTTCTCAAAGAAAATCGTATCTCATTTTTAATTTGTGAAGCTTGTGGTGCAAAATCTGCTCTAAAAGGAAAATATGCATAATGCAATTCGCAGTACGAGTTTCTGCTTATCAAAACAATACGATGCTCAATATCTGTGATTCTAAACTATTAGGGAAAAAACTTACTCAAGACAAATTATCCATGCATATCAGTGAAAGCTATTATGGAGAAAAGTTAGTTGAAAAAGAAGAAGCAAAATTATTGCTAAAAAATTCTTCAGTTATTAATATGGTGGGAAAAGAAATAATTTGCCTATCAACAGAACTTGGAATTGCTTCTGAAAATGGAATAAAAACTATTTCTGGTATTCCTTTTTTGATTGTTTTTAAAACATAGCGTATAATGTGATTTTATTTTTGATTCCAAAAGAAATCCATTTTATCTAGTAGGAGTAAAGTTCTTTGATGTCTGAAGATATTATTCGAAAATTAGAATCCAAAATAGACAATAAACTAGCATCAAAATCTAAACGAAAACATTTGGAAGATGGGTTTAAAAAAAGAAAAGTTATCAATGAAGTTTTAGACAAACTTACTGTCATGACTCTTTACAAAATGATCAAAGATCACATCATTGCATATGTTAATGGACCTATAAGCGCTGGAAAGGAATCCGTTGTTTTTTGGGCTGTTGATGAACATGATGTTAGTATTGCATTGAAAATTTATTTAGTAACTACTTCCAATTTTAAAAAACGTGAACAGTATATTTTAGGTGATCCTCGATTTAAACGTCTAAAAAAAGGTACAAAGAATCTAGTTTATCTATGGGCTAGAAAGGAATTTCGTAACTTATCTCAGTGTTATGCTGCAGGAATTCCTGTTCCTCAGCCACTATATGTTACAAATAACGTGCTTGCGATGATTTTTCTGGGTCAAAATGGTGCTCCTGAAAAATCTTTGTTATTTTCAGAGGTAGATGAAGATGACTATAAACAAGCAATCTCAATCATCAAAGATCTATATCATAAAGCAAAGCTGGTTCATAGTGATTACTCAGAATACAATATTTTCAAAACAGCAAATGGTTTAGTAGTTTTTGATTTAGGTTCTGCAGTAGATCTTAGACATCCTAATGCTCTAGGATTTCTCAAAAGAGATATTTATAACATAAATAGATTCTTTATAAAAAGAGGAATTTCTGTTGAAGATCCAAAAATCTTATTTGAAGGTATTGTAAAATGAGCTTTGAAAAAATAATTCGTATTCCAAATGACAGAATAGCTGTTTTGATTGGAAAATCTGGAAACGCAAAATTGAAAATTGAAAAATTATGTTATGTCTCTTTGGATATCGATGGTGTTACTGGGGAAGTTTTGATAAAATCTCAAGGAAATGTTGAAAAAATTGAACCATTCAAAGCAATGGAAATTGTTACAGCAATTGGTAGAGGTTTTTCACCTAAAAATGCTTTGACTTTGTTAGATGGTGAAAATACATTACACGTAATAGATCTTAGAGAATTTGCAGGAAAGTCTACTGCAAATATTGAAAGGATAAAAGGGAGAATTATTGGAGAAGGTGGTAGGGCAAGACGAAACATGGAAAATCTTAGTAGTACTCATATCTCAGTTTATGGAAGAACTGTTTCAATTATTGGAGATTCAAGTAAATTACGATTAGTTGTTGATGCAATATCCTCGATTTCAAGTGGAAGTTTGCATGGTACAGTGTATGGTAAATTAGAAGCTGCAAATAGAAAAGAAAAATTTGAAAAAATGAAATTGTGGGAAGATTGAGATGTCTTCCATAAAAGAAAAATTTAATCAAATATCTCCTAGTGAATTCTTTTACAGTAATCGTGATTTAGCTGGTTTCAGTAATCCTACACGCTCACTTTATACTGCTGTGAGAGAATTAGTTGAAAATGCATTAGATGCATGTGATCAAAAAGGAATTCTTCCAGATGTTCATTTAATCATCAAAGCT
>JADFLN010000106.1 GCA_022564385.1 Nitrososphaerota archaeon
TTAAGGAACACGAATATGAACACGAGGAGCCTAATGATTAATGGTAAGTTAATTCAACATTTAAGTTGTCATAAAGGACTTACCTGTCCTCCCTGCATACCTGATTCTCATGGAGGGTTTAGTGTTAGAATTTTTAAATCAGATAAGGCACTACTTCAACATTGGAGAAAATCACATACTTTATCTAATGATGAATTTGAAAAACTAAAAATTTTATTAAAAAAATACAGGAATGATTCTTTCGTTCAATATTGTTATGATAGGGGGTATCGCTTTTGACAGTTCCATTAACTAATTGTAAAAAATGTATGAAATATTTACATGATGAATGTACACGACCTAAAACTTGTTTGTGTGCCGTTGAGACCAAACATAATGCAGCGACTTTAAGAGATGGTGTTAAAGTTGATTTTGATAAACCGATTGATGAGAATTATAATGAAGATGTAAAATCAGTTAATGATTCAATCAAACAAGAACCAAAATCATATAGAATTGATGATTGGTATATTGTAGCCATTTTAATTCAAATGAATGATAATTTTCTAACATTAAGAGAAAACCTCCAAATGTGGTATTATAACAAAGATGGGGGGATTTACAAGCCTGATGCAGATACAATAATTGCAGAATCATGTCAAAGAATGATTAACAAATGCCAAAATAAAACAGTCAAGGAAATTATCGGTACTATTCAAAGGAACAAGACCATGATTGATATGAAAGAACTTTTTGAATCATTACACATCAATACATTAAGTGGGATTTTAGATTCAAAAACCTTTGAAGTAAAACCTCATTCACCTGAATATTACACAACTGCAAAACTACCATTCAAAGTTAATTTTCAATCCAGGAATCTAAAATTATGGAATCATATTCTAACTATCATTGATCCTAAAGACATCAATCTAATTATGGAATTAATTTGGATTTGTATATCTGGAAGTAATCCATTTAAGAAAATGTTTGTTTTCAAAGGATTAACAAACACTCAAAAAACTACACTTGCAAATATCATAGTTTGGATAATTGGTACTGATAATGTATCAAGAGAAAAACCTCAACAATTTTTATCAAAGAATACTAGATTTAGTTCTTCAAAATTTATCGGTAAAAGAATGAACATAGCTTCTGAGATTGGTAATCTTGATGAGGGTATGATTGAAAATCAAAAGGCTTTGGTAGGAGGTGAGTTAGTAAATACAGAAAGAAAAAATGATAACAAAGAAAGATATTTTGATCCTGAACATTTTGTTTTTCTTTATACTACTAATAATTTAGGACCTATCTATTCTCAAATTATGGATAATTCAGTCATTGGCCGTTATCAATTTATTATTTTTAGAAATCAACTTGATGATTCAATGATGACTAGTGAATGGTATGATAAATTTTTCATTGATGATAAAGATAAACAATCATCAATAGAGACTATTGTTAATATCATAATCAATTACAAAAAAGCACAAAGTCTAGGAAGAGCTCCAAAAACAACATTCTCAACTATTGCAGATACTAAAAGAATACTTGACGAGGAATTACCAATTGAGGATAAATATTTCAGGGATGAAAGAATTATCAAACAAAAAGGATCTGAGTTACTACTATCTGAAATCATAAAAGACTTTGAATCATTTACAGGTCTCAAACTTGGTCCTCAAAGGATGGGATATATTCTGAAAAAGAATGGAATCCTATCTAAGAGAAGTAATAACATAACTAAGGTCAAAGGCTATTCTTTCAATACTCCAAAAGATGAAAAACTAATGGAGGTTTCAGAATGACAGAAGATAAGATCCTTTCAGAGGAACAAGAAAGACAATCTCAAAGGCTGCGATTAAAGGCTGAGAAAGAAAGACTAGAACTAGAACTAGAGAAAAAGAGATTAGATAAAGAAAACAGGAAGTGGGAGTTCTTTTGGCATTAAAGAAAAACATATGGGTTATGAGTAAGAATAAGTATTCTGGAATTATTAGACAATTCCTAAAGTTTTCTCAGAAAGAATCCTTAGATGATTTAGTTAATCTATCTTCTAATGTTATCCAAGAACTTATCATTAGTTATCGAGATACTATGATATTATTTCAAACAAATAGCACTGTTGAATACAAAGTCAATGCTTTATGGTATTTCTATGACGTAAATGGAATTGAAATTGATTACGAACCTCTTTTTGATGGATTGGAGTACACTCTGTGAATTTTAACGCATGACCACTTACCATAAGGGTAAATCAAGCCGTAGAAATTTACTGCCGCATATATAGAAGGATTTTACTTGTGAATAAGTTCATGTATTTTTATTAATACTAACTCTCAACTAGAACTATGTACTAGTCATAAGATAAACGTAGTATAGATTATATGAATAATCGTTATTACGTTTACCAATTTGATTGAAGATAATATTTTGTTGGTACATAGTTATCATAACCCCGACTATTGAGACCTGATAAGGGTGTGTCTAAGAAATAATTACTGAGAAATTGACAGTACGACTTAAAACCAATAACTAAAAAATCTAAATCATGTCGCTTTTAATGAAAGTCAAGTCAACAACCCTAGGTATTTTATCAAAGATTAATATCAAAAACCTTGATCGTGGTATGGCTCAGTTTGATAAATGCATGAGTGTTTTCAACAAGGCTCTAAATGATTTTGGATCTGCTATGGATTCAATGACTAAGGAATTAGGCTCAGATATTGAGAAATCAAGATCAAAGGAAAATTTTGAGGGTAAAAAGAACAAAGAGAATTTGAAAAAATTGCTTGGAAATTCTACAAAGAGTCAAATTCCCTTATGGTCAGAGAAAAAATCTAGTAAATTATCAAAGGACCAAATTCCAATTTGGTCTGATTAAAATAATGCTTTGTGATAATTGCAAGATCCCAATGGATGATGTTGGATATTTGGAATCTCAAACTAAGGATGGAAAAAAAGAATCTACATCAATTCAATGGAAATGTCCAAAATGCAAAAAACAAAAATTAACACAGTATGATAGATTCAATAAATAAATTGTGTATTAAATAAAAAGATTAGAGAGGTTTGATATTACTGAAATAGTAATTCTCAATCTCATTGTTAAAGTCTAACTCAATATCTATATGACCACTAAATTTTACTTTACCATTTTCAGGTATGAACATTTCTTTTTTTCCAGATAGTTTTTTTAGGATCTCTAACATACATTCTGAATTACTACCTGTTCCAATATAATATTGAGTTGATTTTAGTTTTTGTTTCATCGTGTGATAAACACCTCAATTATTGCATTGTCTTGTTGGAAAATTTTTCCAACATTTGGATCTTCTGCGTTAAAGTGTTCGTTGCACATTATGTATGGTTCTTCATCAGGGAATGTTACCTTGACAAATGCTGTTTGATTACAGTTTTTGTGTTCGCAGTTCATTGACTAAGTTAAATCCAAATGGTATTTGAAAGATATGAAAGAGGCAATTGCCATGTGAACGAGTTTGTACTTAGTAACAAAATTAGGTATCTATTTTTTCATGCCTAAATTAAAAATTCTAAAATAATTTAGTCATAAAATTTCACAGTACAAACTCGGTACAAAGAATTATTTTTCTCTATTTTTTTTTAATTGTTCTAGTACCATTTTTGTAATATCATTAATTGTATATTTCTCACTAAACCCCTGAAATCTCATAACCTTTCTAGCCAATTTCAGGTTTTCCTCATTTATTTTTTCAAGTTGATTATTTTCATTCTCTAATGCTTCAATTTTCTGTTTTTGTTTTTCAATATTATCAATGATTAGATCAATCTCAAATTTTTGATAAAGTTCTAGTTTTTCCTCATCTTCCATTCTGTCATATTGTAAAAGATATCCTTTTTGTCCTGCAAGTTTCTTGGCAAAATTAGAATCATGTCTTGAAAGTTTGGTAATTCCAAAGGCTCTAAATGAATGAGTATTAATTTTATATCTCTTATTAGATTCATATCTTTCATTAAGTCCTACTTTCTCTAAGACCCTTGTTAGTATTTGCTCACTATTAGTTTCTGCTAGATGTACTTTCTCATTAGAGCCGAAAATCAAATCATTATCATCTAATTCTTTGAGGAGTGATCTAAGTAATTTGGAGGCTTCTTTTGAGAAAAATGTAGTCCTTGCTTTGTTAAACTTTGTAATTGTTGCAGGGAGTTTGACAATAATATTTTCTTTGCCTAAAATAAGATGTTTCTTTCTTAACTGGACTATCTCACCAATTCTCATCAGGCTTGAGGACTGACAAACAAACTGAGTTTTCTGTTTATACCTCATCTCTTTGACAATTAATTGAATATTCTCAAGTGTGAGAGGGTATAGTTCCTCCTCGATTACTCTCCTAAATTCTAATTCCTCCTTGATGTCTTGAGGATGTAATTTGATACCTCTATGATGAAGATATTTTTTAATCCTTGAGAACATATTGCGAACTGTAGCTGGATTTAACCTATCATTATAATCAATCCAGGATTGAATAAAATCTAAAATCTCAATATCAGTATGTTTTTTCAAATCTTCAATAAGATCAGCCTTACCATATTTTTCCATACAAAAATTCTCAAAGTTATTTATTGCCGAATTGTAATTTGAAGCTGTGCCAACATTCTTTTTCTTATTCACAAACGTTTCTCTATTCCTAATTGACTTAA
>JADFLN010000107.1 GCA_022564385.1 Nitrososphaerota archaeon
TGTATCCTTATATCCCATGTATACTTCGGCTTTCATACCTAAAGCAGCGCATGCCATTGCAGTGGCAACACCGTGTTGTCCTGCACCTGTTTCTGCAATGATTCTTTTCTTTTTCATCTTCTTTGCTAAAAGTGCTTGACCTAGTGTATTGTTAATTTTGTGTGCTCCTCCATGAAGTAGATCTTCTCGCTTTAGATAGATTTTAGCACCACCTAGTTTTTCTGACAAATTCTTTGCATAGTATAATGGGGTTGGCCTTCCTGCATACACTTTGAGATAGTAGTCTAATTCTTTCTTGAAATCTTTGTCATCTTTGAATTTAAGATAATTCTCTTCCAACTCTTCAATTGCAGGAACTAGAGTCTCTGGAATGTATCTTCCACCAAATTCTCCAAATCTACCATTTTTTGGATATCTCAATATGCCATCACCAGTTTTCTAACTTGCTCTTCTATATTTTCGCTTTTCATAATGCTTGAACCTACCAAGAAAGCATTAGCTCCTGACTTTTTTAGATATTGGATATCCTCAGAAGTTTCAATTCCACTCTCTGAAAGAATTGGTATTGATTTCTCATAACCTTCGAGAACTGTCTCAGTAGTTTTTAGATCAATTTCTAGCGTGTCCAAATTTCTGTTGTTAACTCCAATAAGATCAGTTTCAGTCTTTAATGCATTAACAAATTCTTGTTTTGTATGAACTTCAAGAAGAATTTTTAATTCTTTTTTGTGAGCATACTCAATAAACTCATCAATCTCTTTGAGAAATCCTTGATCAAACAATGACTGAATAAGTAATATGTAGTCTGCACCAATTTTCTCTGCTGCATCTATCTGAATATTCTCAATCATAATGTCCTTCATCAATAATGGAACATCAACTACATCTCTAACTTTCATGAAATATTCTGGAGATCCATGAAATAAGTTGGGTTGAGTAAGGATTGATAGTGCTTTTGAGCCTCCTGCAATCATCTGTTTTGCTATACTTGCAGGGTCTGTGAGGGTTCTAATTTTTCCTAAGGATGGTGACGCAAATTTTATCTCAGTTAGAAGTGTTGGATGTGGGTTATTCTTGATTATCTGAATAAGGTCTTTATTTGATTTATCCATGTTTGCATCAATTTCATATGTTCCATCATCAATTGCTGTTTGAGAATTAACTACCAATCTTTTTAGAATATTTTGAGTCATCCTACAATCTCCTTTAATTTTGTAATGTCTCCAGTATCTGTAACAAAGTTCTTTAAAAGTGTGAATGCTTTTCCATCTTTAATTGTGTTCATAGCTAATTCTACTCCTTCTTCAAAATTATCTACAATGTTTGCAACAATTAATCCCCCAGCTGCATTTAATGCTGTGGTTTCAATCATTGCTTGGTTTGCAGTGTTGTTCAATACTTTAACAAAAGATTTGATAGCATCATCTTTTGTTTTAATCTGAATGTCTTTGAGTGATGATTTGTGCAATCCAACAACTTCGGGATCAATCACATTTATCAATACTTTATCATCTTTTAAAATACACACTTTATTCGTTCCACTAGTGGAGAATTCATCCATTCCATTATCAGAACGTACTGTCATAATGTTTTCTCCTCCCCTTCTCTTTAGAATTGCAGGTAATCTATCTAAGTATTCATTAGAAAATACACCAATTAGCTGATTTCTCACTCCAGCTGGATTTGATAGTGGTCCTAGAAGATTGAAAGCTGTTCTTTTGCCTAGTTGTTTTCTAGCTGGACCAACGTGTTTCATTGCTGGATGAAACTTTTGTGCAAACATGAAACAAATTTTGTGCTTTTCTAGAATTTGCACAATTTTTGATGGTTCTTGATTTAGATCATATCCAAAGTATTCAAAAATATCTGCACTTCCAGATACTCCTGAGGTTGAGCGATTTCCATGTTTTGCAACTATGCCGCCAGCAGCTGCTACCACAAATGATGCAGTAGTAGAAACATTGAAGGTTTGTAGCTTGTCCCCTCCAGTTCCGCACATATCGATAATAGTTCCAGCGTTTTTAGGCTCAATTTTAAGAGACAGTTCCTGCATCTTATCTAGCATTCCCAATAGTTCATCATCTGTCTCTCCCTTGTCTGCTAAATTGGATAGAAAGTCTGCGTTCTCTTGGATAGATGTACTTCCTGAAAGAATGTCTGTCATGATGTTGTTCATTTCATTATATGTCAAGTCTGTCTTTTCCTGTAATTTTTTAATAAAATCTGAAATCATTTTTCTTTCACCTGTCTAATGAAATTTGCTAGAATTTTTTTGCCTTCATCAGTCATTATTGATTCTGGATGAAATTGCACTCCCTCAATTAGATATTCTTTGTGTCTTATTGCCATTATCTCACCATCGTCTGCAGCTGTAGCTGTTACTTCTAGTATGTCTGGAATTATTGTTTTGTCTCCTACCAAACTATGATATCTTGTTGCTCTAAATGGATTACTTACTCCTTTGAATAATTCTGAATTAGTATGATTGATGGGACTAGTCTTTCCATGTCTTACACAACCTGCATTTGTAACCTTTCCACCAAATGCATGAATTATCCCTTGATGTCCAAGACATACTCCAAGAATTGGTGTAGTTGGTCCCATGTTAGTTATGACATCTAAACATACTCCAAAGTATTTCTTCTCTTCTGGAGTTCCTGGACCTGGTGAAATTACTATCGCATCATAGTTATTTTGTTTAATCTCATCTAATGTTATCTTGTCATTTCTAATTACATCTGATTCAACTCCTAATTCTCCAAGGTATTGAGCAATGTTGTACACAAATGAATCATAATTATCGATGATCAGAAATTTCATTTTGTTGCATCCTTTAATGCTTGAAGCATTGCACCTGCCTTGAATTCTATCTCTTTGAATTCGTGTTCTGGAATGGAATCTGCAACTATGCCTGCACCTGATTGAACGAATCCCCTCTTCCCATCAATGAAGATACTCCTAATTGCTATTGCAAAGTCGCAGCATCCATTAAATGAGAAGTATCCAACTGCTCCTGCATATGGTCCCCTTGCTCCAGTTTCTAATTCATCAATTATTTCCATGGCCCTGACCTTTGGTGCTCCTGAGACTGTACCTGCTGGAAATACTGCCTTGAACGCATCAAACATGTCGTTATTAGGCGCTAATTTGCCCACTACATGCGTAACAATATGCTGAACGTGACTAAATCGCTTTATCTGCATTAGGGATTCTGGATGAACTGTTCCATACTTGCATACTCTGCCAATATCATTTCGTCCCAAATCTACTAACATTGTATGTTCTGCTAGTTCCTTTTCGTCATGGAGTAGTTCGTTAGCTAACTGTTTGTTCTTTTCTTCATCATCTGTAATCTTTCTGGTTCCAGCAATAGGGAAGGTCTCTACTTTATCATCAGTTATTCTAACTAACATCTCAGGAGATGCACCAATGATTGTTTTAGAACCTTGTTTTAGATGATACATGTATGGTGATGGATTTAGTTTTCGTAATGTTTTGTATAATGTTAAATTATCTCCATTATTTTCAAATTCAAACTTTCTAGAAAGAACAACTTGGAATATATCTCCATCATGGATTAATTTTTTTGCTTTATTTACAATCTCTGAGAATTGTTCTTTATCCATGTTTGGTGTTACTTCAGAAGAATGGAAATCTCCAAATGTATCACCATTCATCTTTAGTTTATCGAATCTATTTTCATCATGGTAGAAATAGAATAGTTTCTTGTGTAGATTATCATATAGAATACCATCATCATAAATTCCAAACTCCATTAATGGCTGTGGTGAGTTATGAGTATCAGGAATATCCTCTACTAGTCTAATTGCATCATAGTTCACTACACCAACTGCCCCACCAAGATATCGATAACTCTGATCATCTGTTTTTCCTAAGAGTTTTTTTAGTTCTTGGAATGGGTCTGTAGTTTGTATGGTTTCAGTATCTCCACCTCGAAGAATTTCTACCTTATCCGAGTATCCTTTGAGAATTATCTTTGGGTCAAATCCCATTACTGATGTTTCAGCTAGTACTTCAGGACCAGTTAATGATTCAAAGAGAAATGAATGCGAATAGTTTCTTGAAATTTTATTATAAATTTGAAATTGGTTTTCAGATAAATCTAGGGGTATTACTTTCGCTTGAGAGTTTCCAAATGTGTTCACCCATAGACCAAATCCTAGAGGTTTATTATTTAAATTGAATAGTAGGTTCTGATCGTTCGATCTCTGTCTAAAATAATTGGGTTTACAGGCATGAAATGATTACGGTATTGTACGGTACCTTTATACGATAGTTGATCGTAGTAGAATTACCATGCAGGGGGCAAATCAAACAACCATTCATGACATGCAGATTTTAAGAAAATCTCAGGATGTACAGTCTTCTGTTAGTAAGGTAGAGTGCTATGTTTGTGGTAAGGGAATTGATAATGGTAATAGTATTACCGCAAAGACATTACCTCATGGAATAGTACTATTTTGTGACGTTCATTATCCATTACATTTGACGTGAAATGTACTTTAGATTCTACAATTCTATTGTTGGATTTTTCAATTCCAACATTGATTTTAAACCCTGAGTTATTCCTATCTGTTTTCCACCTTTATCAAAGACTTTACCTTG
>JADFLN010000024.1 GCA_022564385.1 Nitrososphaerota archaeon
CATCAATAACTTCCGATGGAATGTTGTATTCCTTTCGTCTCACGTCCTTAGGGAAAGGAGAGGTTTTCAAATGCAATCTTAAAAAATATTTTAAAATAAAATACTTTTAATCATACTTGCTGAATTTATAGATTTTATCTGATATTAGACTCAAAATTGGCCTATTTTTAGATTTTAAATTGGAAATTTTATTTGTTTTATTTAAACATGCAGGATAATTTATCATATAACTTTAAAAAAATATCATGGTAAAACTTTCATGTGACAATTATGGTTTTGATTGTAAGTTTAAAGTCAATGGTAGTAATTCTGACGTTATCAAAGAATACCAAAAACATTCTATTGATGAACATGGAATAGAGTATAGTATAGAAGTATTAACCAAATTTCTTCTTAGAATGAAAAATTAATAATTTTTGTTACATCCAATAGTATTAGATTTAATTTATTTTTTTAATTTCCTTGATCTTCACAATGGATTTAACTGCATGTCCTGCAACAAGATGGATTATGTTACGAGTATGCCTTTCCAGTATTCCAAAGCCAGATATTCCTAGAGAGACAGGTTTTTGAATAGAATCAACTGCCTCTAATAAAATGTCACTTAACTTAGTCTCTTTTTTGATTAATGGTCTATGTCTAACAAAATCATAAGTGTGGAAAATTAGTCCAGATATGTATTTAGAATTGCCCTGCAAATATCAACCACTTGATTATCTGTCAGATTAGTTGTTGATGGTAGAAATACTCCATGATTGTAGATATATTCTGAATTTGGTAAGGATTGTTGTTCTGAAAATTCGGGTTGAAGATGTATTGGTTTATGAACTCTTTTTGCTATAATATCATGTTTCTTTAAATGGTCAATTAGTTCTTGAGGATTTTCTACATAAATATCAATAAACCATTTAGGTTCTTGTTCCAAGAATTTTACTTTAGAATTTAATTCGTCTTGGTAAATCTTGTATATTTCATGCAGTCTTTCATATCTTTTGGGTAGTTTTTTTAACTGTTCTAAACCAAAACTTGCCTGAAATTCTGTTACTTTGAAATTTGTACCCCATGAATCAAACTCATCTTTTGGTGTCTTTAGATGTAATCTGTCTGTTCTGCCATGATCTTTAATTCTAGTTAATTCCTCAAAGATTGAATAATCGTCACAGCAAATAGCGCCGCCTTGACCCATAGTAAGATGTTTTGTAGGTGCAAAACTGTAACATGATATCCTGTCTTTTGTGTGGTAGAACGTTGCCTGACTAGTATCTTCTATTATTCCTGAACTACCTAATCTGCCATTTGAAAATACCTGAATTGAGTCTGGTTCTGCATATGGTAGTAATCCGTTTTCATCTGTATCTATGATTACGGGGATTTTATTAACTTGTTTTAGAGCGTGAGCTACAAATATTCCTTGATAGGAAGGTATTTTCATTTTATCGATGGATTCAATTTTATGAACAAGTAATGCCATGTATAGTGCAACAGAACCCGAAGTGACTAAAACACAATACTTAGAACACACATATTTTGCAAATAGTTTTTCAAATTCTCGTACTCTTTTATGCTCATTGATAAAATCACCATTCAGAACATCTTGCATCGCCTCTTTCTCTTTATTATCCCAATAAGGAACCATTTGAGGAATCATTGAAGTTCATCATCCACATTAAAATCATCACCAGACAATTCGTCTAGTTCTTGGAATCGGTTAGGAAAAATAGTCTTTGCTACTATCAGTATTCCAAAGCTAGTAAGTATGAAAACCGCCATTGGGATTTTGATTAGTTTGTCAGTAATTGTGGTCAATCAGAAACTCCTTTTGTTTTTGGTCATATTCTTTTCGAGTCATTAAGAACTTTGCAGGATTTCCAACCCATACTTGATTTTCTGGAATGTCCTTTGTTACTACTGAACCTGTTCCAATAACTGAATTGTTTCCAATTTTACAGCAGATTAGTTTAGCACCTTCGCCTAGAATTACATTATCTCCAATTTGGCAAGGAGTTCTTTTGATAGTTTTGGTAAAAGGAGTAGGATATTTCTCATCAATTGTTCCAACATGACCTGCAATCAAACAATTCTTGCCAACTACAGTGTTGGAATTAAAAACTGTGAAGACTTGAATACTTGTATTGTCTCCGATTTTACATTCACTGTTAATCTCAACATAGTTTGCAATATGAACATTTTTTCCAATTATTGCATTTTTTCCAACAAAGTCAAATGATGACAGAATTGAATTATCCCCAATTTCTGCTGACTCTGAAATTTCGTTGTATTTTCCACGAATCATATAATTAGTCATACCCCGTGCCTCTATCTTTGAACTTCATATCTCTGAAAAAACGATTTCCATTAAATCCCCAATCATCTCTATCAGTTTTCTTTGCAGTCAAAACAGCTTCAGATATTAAGTTATTTTTAGCCCAAGAATATCCTGACATTATTTTCCAACGATTATACATGAAAGCCATTACAAAAACAAAAAAACGCGGATGGTTATTGAATAGTTTTACTTTGTTTCTATCAATGAATAATTTGAATTTACTTTTTGTAGTGTTGCTTTTCATTAGAATTCTATGTTGTTTCTCATGTTTTTCTTTTCTAATCTTCAGCCAGTTTTTTTCATTTGCACCCAACCATACACCGTCTTGGAATTGTCGCCAGTCTAGATCCTCATTTTGAGGAGACATGGCATTAACGCCTTTTTCTTTTCTAGTAATCATTGTATAGTCATTATCTTTTGATAATATTCTTTTACAAAGATATGTATCAACTCCATTTATTATTTTTTTATATTTTGACAGGATTACCAAATCAAAAAAGTATGGTCTGTAAATCCAGTATACACCTGAAAACACATAGTCTGTAGTTCTAACTCTCAATCTATATGATGAATATCTTATCAGACCACCAATTGATTTCATCAATAATTTCTTGGTGAATGATATCAATGCAGTTTTGTTTTCTCCTATCTTGTCCAAACCTAACATGACTTCATTTCTCAATATGGAATCAATATCAAAACTTAGAATAATGTCGTTTTTTGATAATCTGTATAGATTCCAAATTATGTTTGCTAATTGGAAATTCCAAGAACCGTCATTTTTTACAGGTATTACCAAATAGTTTGAATAATTGCATTTTTTCATTAACTGATCTATCTTAGTTACAATATCGGATTTTAGTGGATAATCTAATCCAAAAAGTATCTGATCTGGATTTATTTTAACTGCTGAAGGAATTGATTTTCCCATAAACTTGAATTCCTCATCCGTTCCTTTAATTGGCAATATGATAGTAAATGGTTTCATAGTATATCGCCTGAATTTTCTCCTTTCAATAATCTGTCAACATCAGTAATTGATGATTTCAGTTCTGTGATCAGGTCATCCTGATTGGCCTGTTTTTCTAATAATGTAAGTAAAACATTCATTTGTATTGATTGTGCTTTGAGGGTGATTTCCTCTTTTGATTTTCTAAATATCTTAAAACTATAAGGATTTTTTTTGATTGCAATGTCTGATTCTATTGGATATTGTTTGTGAAAGTGAAAATGACCTATCAAGATCCCTACTGGAATTACAGTCACAAGAATTACTAGAGCAAAGATTAAAAAATTTGGGAATATGTCGGGAATGGATGGCGCAAGTCCGTATAGAATGAAGATAAAATTGGAGAAACCTATAATGAATATTAAATATGCAGAATATCCTTTTGTAAACTCAAGCCAACGTCTACCCATCCATTGTTTATTCAATATCCTCATCTGTTCCTTTAATTGGCAATATCATAGTAAATTGGTTCCATAGTTTGCCATCTGAATTTTTTTCTTGTAACAATATATTCACAGCACTAATTAATCACTTCAAAAAAAGCATATCTAACACTGTTTGTTCAGATTGAACACACGATTACAATTTTGAAAGACATTTCTTATAGAATTATGATCGTAGGGATCTTTGGAGGATTAGGTTACATAGGTAGCAGATTAGTTACCAAATTAGAACAAAACCACACAGTATTGATTGTAGATAAAATGATGTATAATGTAGATAAGAAATTTCTAGAAGGTAAAACACTTTACAAATTTGATATTGGTGAACAAAAGAAGGTGGAATCATTCATTGATAGATGTGATAAAATAGTAAATCTGTCAGCATACGTAGGTGAAAATATCTGTCAAAAATATCCCTTAGAGGCAGCTGAAACAAACCAATTCAATGCAATCAAAATAAGTGATTACTGCAACAGTAAGAGCAAACAGATGATTTTTCTATCAACTTGCTCAAATTATGGTTCTAGTTCCAAGGTCTGTCATGAAGATGTGGACCTGAATCCCTTGACATTATACTCTAAGACAAAGGTAGTAACTGAAACACATATTCTTAAAACAAACCCATTTGGCACAGTTCTTAGAATGTCTACAATATTTGGAGTATCTGATTCCAGAACCAGATTTGATATTATACCAAATCAATTCATAAAAGAGGCAATAACTACAAAGAAAATATCTGTCCATAACCCAGAGTCAATTAGACCAATAATTCATGTAGATGATGCAGTTCAAATAATTATAAAATTCCTGGAATATGATACAAATTACTCGGTTTACAATGTTGGTTTTGATTCAATGAATCTAACAAAAAAGGATATGATACATGAATTGTCTAAACATATGAAATTCGAAGAAGAGCAAATTCAAAGTACTGATAATAGAAGTTACAATGTGGATTTTTCTAGGCTACATTCAGAGTTTGACATAAAACAAATCTATACTCTTAAGAGGGGAATATCTCAAGTCCTTTCTGCAATAACGCTAAAACAAGTGGATCTTAACTGCAGCAATTGTTGATTATTGTGTTTGACTAGAGTGTTCAATCTAAACACACAGCATTAGACATACTTCTTTCTGAAATAATCAATGGATAATAATTATGAGAATTGGTTTTGTTGGTTTAGGCAAATTGGGTTTACCTGTAGCATTAGCAACTGAATTAAAAGGACATGAAGTTATGGGTTATGACCCAAGTGATTCTGTAAAAGAAATTATCAATACAAGAAAATTACCATACATGGAAGCAGGTTGTCAGGAATTATTGGATAAAACCAATATCAAAATTATTTCTTTAAGGGAATTAGTAGCATTTTCAGATATTATTTTTGTGGCAGTTCAAACACCACACTTGCCAAAATATGAGGGAATTACACGAATTCCCACTGAAAGAAAGGACTTTGATTATACGTTTCTGAAAAAAGCAATTAATGATTTATCAGAAGAGATTGAAAATCAAAAAGTAAAGAAAATTGTTATTGTAATATCAACGGTATTACCTTCAACTATTGAACGGGAGATAAAACCAATACTTTCATCGTATGTTAGATTTTGTTATAATCCATTTTTCATTGCTATGACTACGACAATTAAGGACTTTTTAGAGCCTGAATTCATTCTGTTTGGAGTTGATGATAAAGAAGCAGTAGAAATGGCAAAAACATTCTATAGAACCATAACGCCAAGCCCATTCTTTGAAACATCAATCAAAAATGCCGAACTGATCAAAGTTTTGTATAATACTTTTATTGGAATGAAGATAGTTTTTGCAAACACGGCTATGGAGATTTGCCACAAAATAGGTGCGGATGTTGATGAGGTATCAAAAGCATTGGCATTAGGATATAAGAGAATAATATCCAATCAATACTTGTCTGGTGGAATGGGGGATGGAGGTTCATGCCATCCTAGAGATAATATTGCACTGAGTTTTCTCTCAGAACAACAGGGTCTTAGTTATGATTGGTTTACAAATTTAATGGTAGCAAGGGAAAAACAAACTGAATGGTTGGCTAGTCTAATAGTTGAAGAGCAAACAAAATCAAATTTACCAATTGTAATTCTAGGCAAGGCATACAAACCAGAAACCAATCTGGTAGTTGGTAGTCCTTCAGTTTTATTGTATAACATTCTATGTGAATCTAAAATAGAATGTGAAATGTATGATCCGTTTATTGACGGTAAAATGCCTGATAAGTATTTTGAATTACCACACATATTCTTTATTGGAACTAAACATAATGAGTTTATGGATTATGTTTTTCCCGATAACAGTATTGTAATTGATCCTCACAGATATATCCCACATTCAGATAATTACAAAGTAATTTCGATTGGTCAGAATAAATCCCCCATCTTAATTCCTAAAGTGATAGTACCACATGCTAGAGTTTGATCAGTTGTTCTTTTGTCAAGAAAGAGACAAAAATTAGATAAACTAAACTTTTCTGAAAAAAATCAAGTAAAATATTAGATATATTTTTGACTATCTAAATCACACAATTAAATTTTAATGTATTTTACCATTATCACAACAATTAGTCATTAAATGTTTAAAAAAATCAAACAATTCAATAAATCATTTAAGGTATGCTATGTGTTTATGAGTAGGAAATTTCCTATTGTGTTAATAATAGATGATTCTCAGTCATTTAGATTGTTTACTAAGGAGGTAATCAAAAAAACTATCAAATGGGTTCGGGTGTTTGGAGCCAAAGACGGACTTGAAGGTTTAAAATTATACCAACACTGCAAGCCCGATTTGATTTTATTGGATTTAAACATGCCTAAATTGCATGGCTCAAAAGTATTAGAAGTCATTATGAAAAATGATTCTGATGTGAAAGTCATAATTACTACCGCTTATGACGATAACCAAGAAACTATTAGCCATCTGATCAAAATGGGCGCTTGTAATTTTCTTGCTAAACCTATGAATCGCATGACATTAATGAAAACCATCACAGACACATTATACAGCAGAAAAATAGCAGTAACGCATAATCAAATTTCCAAATTAGCAATGTCAGAATAAAATTAAAACTAAATTTTACATCAAATAAAATTTAATTTCAATCTCTATTCTTGCTAAATTTTTCAAAATATTTAAAAATTAATGTCTTTTTAGATGATCACACGAGATATTACATATCATTAAAAAATCCTCTAAACATGAGGAATTATTCTTCTCTCGTTCACAATAATACGAAACAAAAGTCAAATTCTAGTCTGACACATGATTGTGAAATTTATGATGAACCCAGATCCACACCTATGCAAATTCAACTATCAGGTACTGTTGTTTCTGGAAGAGGTGAGGGATCTTTTTACATGACACGTAAAGAATACTTGAAACAATTCCAATCAAAAATAGGTTATATTCCATTTCCTGGGACATTAAACATAAAAATTGACTCAAAATTCAGTTCAAATTTGTTAGAAGATATTGAAATATTTGAGGGGTACAAGATCAAAGGATTTTCAAATGAAAAAAGAAGTTTTGGGTGGATAAAATGCTTTGATGCAAAACTTGATAATTCAATATCATGCCATGTAATTCAATTAGAAAAAACACACCATGATTTATCGGTAATTGAATTAATATCTAAACACAATATTCGTATGTCTTCTAATCTCCTTGATGGATCTATTGTAAATGTCACTATAATGAAATAGACATATTGAGTTGTAACAATGAAAAGTCTAGAAATTTACAAACAGCCATTCATACATAAGAAAATCAAATCAACTCTGAGAAAGATGTTCATTTCAACCATACAGATATTTTATTGAAACAATTGTATATTTTAGGTTAGTTGAAATTTATAATTGACCAGCAGGTGGAAGACATAGAGCTTCCAGAAAATCTCAAATTAAACACCTTTTTGCAGGAATTTCACTCTGATTGCTCACACCCTAAATGTGGTTTTGGATACTATGGATTTGCGTTTGGTCAATCTCCATTTCATGTTCCACATATAATGCAAAAGGCATTAGTTCAAAACGCCCATCAAGGAAAATATGCTGCAGTTCCAGGTATAGAAGAACTACGAGAATCAATTTCTGAGTACAACAAACATTATTTTGGAATGGATATAGATCCTAGACGAATCTATGTCGGTCCTGGAACAAAAGAACTTCTCTACAACTTACTAGAAATTTTACATGGAACTGTAATTTTACCGACTCCTGCATGGCTAGGATATCTTCCTCAAATCAGATTACTCAAAAAGAATTATCATATGTTGTCAACAAGAGTAAATAAGAAAATTACCCCACATGATTTGAAGAAATTATCTCTAAGATTACAGGATAGGCAAAAAATACTCATACTAAATAATCCAAATAATCCTACAGGTCTTTTGTATGATAGATTAGAATTAGAAGAAATTGCCGAAGTGTGCAGAGAACAAAACATTATCATAATTTCTGATGAGATTTATGCCCAGACAACATACAAGTTTGAGAATTTTGTTAGCATGGGGAAAATTTATCCTGAAGGCACATTTGTTACAAATGGTTTATCGAAATCCCATGCTGCCGGTGGTTATAGATTAGGATATGTGATTTTTCCACAACATGCGGCAGATGTGGGAGAACAATTCAAAAAAATCCTAGCAACTGAGTATACTGCTGTTTCTACACCCATTCAACATGCAGCAGTTACTGGTTTTCAAGTAAGTAAAGAAATGGATCAATACTTCAAGGTTACAAGAAAGATTCATGAAATAATGGGAGAATTTACATATCAGACATTACAACAAATTTCTGGAATAAAATCTACAAAGCCCCAAGCAACATTTTATTTGCTTGTTGATTTTAATCAATTCGCTACGGAATTTACAGGCTCAAAAATTTCTACATCTCAAACATTCTCTGAATCATTAATTCAACATCCATACCATACTGCCATTATAGGAGGTGACAGCCTTGTTCTAGAAAGAACCGATTTTAGTGCCAGAATGGCTTTTGTAGATTATAATGGTAAAAAAGCATTTGAAAATTACTTGGATAATCCTCCAAAAACCCATTCAGATAGAATTGAATTTGTAGAAACCAATGCCCCTAGAATAATTTCGGGATTAAAGATGATAGAATTGTACTTTGATCATCTTAGACAAAATGCTAAATCTGCAATTGAATGTAAGTATATCCCTTTTACTGTTTCAGAGTAATGCTTTCTGTTTAGAATGTCTTCTATTTTTCTAAGTTACGGGAATTATTCATTTCTTTAAGTATTTCCTCATGAATTGCTTTTGCAATTATTGCTACAAATTGACTGTCATATACCATGAGTAGAGTACACAATAATGATTAATGTAACTCTGTGTGATTATTTCAAACAAACTAGAAATAATATTTGATCTAAATCCAATACAAAATAGGATAAATTATGGTCATAACAGTATTAATTGCCAATAAGATAAAAGATGTAAAAACAGATTCTGGGACAGACCCAGACTAAAATGTAGTCAACTCGTTTTTAGACTTTGATACTCTTACCAAAACTATCTGACTAACACTAATTGGCCAATTTTATATAGTTCAAAAATTGTAGAAACACATTTTCTCGTTTTGTCGATTTTGTTTAATGAAAGTCTTACTGTTAGAAATATAAAATTTATCATATATTCATGATTCACAAAAAATGTTCAAAAAAAGTTGAAACAGATTATTTTTCAATTACGGGTTATTCAAGACAACTTTTTTAGAATAAAATCATAGTAAAAAATACATCTCAGAAATAAAAAAACTATCTGTAAAAAAGTCTTAGATAATTATCCAAATTAAATCTTAATTTATTTTTAATCATATGTTAATTTTCTATGTATTTTCTTGTGTGTTTTTTCTGATAAAACATGTATAATTATCTGTGATATGTTGTAAATCTTTTAAGGTGATTATGAATATGTCTGAATATTATAAGGAAATCAATGTTCTCCGGACTGTTGGTGTAAAAAAAATAGATATCAACCAGAATTAATTACTTGAGATAAAACATATTTTTTTGTAATCTGTAGTTAGACTACAAATAGTGATTCTTAAGATCTAAAAAGATGATTCTCATTTGTGATATTGTAGATCATTCCTCTAATACTTTGAAATTTCACTATGAGTTATGAACTAATAACCAAGTAAAGCATCTGAATTTAAGACAAATCCATTTTGGTGCCGATTATTACCAATAATTGCTTATTATTACCAATAATTGCCAGTTATTTAATAATGTACGACGATATATTACTACAATGAAAAACAAACTAAGCGGAATAATTATCGACGATGATGAAGATCTACTAGAAGTAACTTCAATGTTTTTGGAACTGAAAGGAATTGCAGTAAAGGGAACAGGATACAACGGCTGTGATGCAGACAGGTTATATCAACAAACACACCCCGATTTTGTATTACTTGATATGAAAATGCCTGACTATGATGGAGCATATGCCATAAAGAAAATCAAGGCATATGATCCTAATGCCAAGATATTTGTCTTGACAGGATATATAGATTATCCTTTCGAAAAAGACAAAGTAGAACAAATTTTCCCAAAACCATATGATATAAAAAAACTAGTAGCAGAAATTATGCAAGCATGTTAAAAAAATCAAGTTTCTTGAAGGAACTAATTCAGAATACCGTGGAATCTGTACTTGATGAGCATTCAATACTTGCCATTACTGATGCTACAGGAAATATTATCTATGCAAATAAAAAATTTTGTGACCTTTCAAAATATTCTATAGAAGAATTATTGGGTAATAATCACAGAATTTTAAAATCAGGTTATCATGATAATTCATTTTATGAAAATATGTGGGATACAATTTCAAATGGAAAAACTTGGCATGGAGATATCAAAAACAAAGCAAAAGATGGTACGTTTTATTGGCTCAAAACAACAATCATGCCGATTTTTAATAACTCAAAAAAGATTTCACACTACATTGCCATTCGTACTGACATTACTGAAATTATAGAAATTAGAGAAAAATTAATCAAGGCAGAACGATTGTCAGTAATTGGTGAATTATCTGCACAATTATCACACGACATGAGAAATCCTCTTGCCATCATAGAAAATGCTAATGATATTTTAAGATTAAAATTAGAAGGTAAGTTAGATGAAGAATCAAAAAAAGTTTTAAAGTATTCTGATAACGCAATTAGACGACTGTCTCACCAGATTGAAAACGTTCTAGATTTTGTACGAAGCAATCCTCTCAAGATTCAACTGTCAGACATTAATGAAATTATATATCTTGGAATAAACACACTAAATATTCCAAATAAAATTAAAATTAATGTAGATAACAAGTCGTTAGAAATTCAATGTGATCCATTCCAGTTAGAAATTGCCTTTAAGAATTTGATTCAAAACTCCATCCAAGCAATTGAGAAAGGTAGTATAGACATTAACTATGTGGAATTACAAAATGAGATAATTATTGAATTTGTAGATTCAGGCCCAGGGATACCTGAAGATATTATTGGAAAAATATTTGATCCCCTATTTACTACAAAACAAAAAGGAACGGGGTTAGGACTAACAAGCTGCAAAAACATCGTAGAGCAACATGGTGGAAAAATATTTGTAAAAAATAATCCTACCACTTTTACTATAATATTGCCAAAAAACATCCCTAGTCAATTTGGTTACAAAATAAATACTTAAAACAAATATGATTTTGATTCTAATTTAAGAAAAATAATAATTTTTTGAAAAAGGAATGGAAAGTTGACTAATGTACCCTTTGCCTAGCGTTACAGGTATGTTTCGCTAACAAAACGATACAAGCGTCAAATAACAAATAGGATTTTGTGCCAACTTTCATAATTTTAATGTCTGAAATAATATTTCATGTCTTGTTTGTTTATTTCAAACAAACTAATGATATTATTTGATCGCGTTTGATACAGAATATGATGAGATTGCCTAGAAAACTATGTGTAGATTGTTTTAGGATGAAATGTGTAGACGAGTGTGTGTGTAACTGCCATGACACACAATATTTAGTTAAACAGTAATTAATCTATAGTAGGACTGAGAAAATACAAATTAAGTTTTAGAAGACAGATTCAACCAGCATGAGTTTACAAAATAATGATTGATGTAAACCCTGTTTGATTATTTCGAACAAACTAGAGATGATATTTGATCGTAATTCAATTCAAAATATGATGAATGTATGACTAATTACCAAGTGTCATTCGGGGAATGAAATTAATGATCTATCATGAAATAATCAATTATTCACAATTACAACTAAAAATAGAAAAAGAATGCAAAAACAGTATCCTCGAAGTAAAATCTATTATGATCATACATTAGATGAAACCCAAAACGCTAGTGAGTTATCAAAAACTGTTTTGCCATTTCCCACAGTGATGAAAAATTCTGCAAACAAGACACAAATTAAGATTTGTAATGCTGACAAATCATACATTGCTAATGATTTCAAGTATGGTTACAACTGTATGATTGCATCAATGGTTCACATTGACAAAGATGTAATCATTGGCAACAATGTAAGTATTCAAGGTCTTGTGTACATTCCACCTAAAACAAGGATAGGAAACAATGTTTTCATTGCACCACAAGTTGGTTTCAGTAATGATCACTATCCACCCTCTGAAATTTTACAGGGTGTTACTATTGAGAACAATGTAATAATTGGCTTTGGTGCCAAGATAATCGGAGGCGTTACTGTTGGAGAAAACAGTATAATTGGTATGGGTAGCATAGTTACAAAGTGTGTGCCGTCAAACCAAATTTGGTTTGGTAATCCTGCAAAGTTTCAATACCCAAGCAAAAGATATTAGCAAAAAAGAGGTGTATAGAATGACTGATCTAGTTGTTGGACTTGGTGAGATTGAGCCCCATTATGGAATTATTAAAACAAAGAGGGTTAAGTGTTAATGTCAAGAAACTGGTGTTCAAATTGTCAAAATCATACCTTTTCTAATGGTAAAGGCAAATGTTCAATTTGTGAAAATGATTGTTAAAAATTATTAATTTTTAAAATAGACGCCGCCACCTTTTCACACTTGAAAAGTTGCCTTAATACACGTCATGATACAAAGTTAATTTCTTGGAATTTTGTTTTAAAATCTTAATCAAATAATTTTGGCAATGTTATTGTAAAGATTGTTGTTTAGTCTCTTTTCTTGTTCCAAGAATACATTTATCTTCAATCTTGTCTATTGGTTTCTCTTCATGATTTGACATTGAATTGAGAAAACATCTCTGCACAATAATCCATTCCCAAATGAACAAAATGGTCATAGGATCTCATAAAAGAAGTTATCGTATCAAATTGTGCCTTTCGAAAATTTGTATACATGTCAATATGCGAGATTGTTGTTTCAGTAAAGCCTTTCCAGAATTTGTCTGTTGCATTCAAAGTTTTTTCATCAATTTCAAGATTATCAAAGAAATGCTTCTCAGAAAGATAGCATGTTCCAAAAATATCTTCAAGTGAATGAAGGTATTCATTATAATAATTAGAGTAAAATTGTGCATAGATAGGAGTTTGGGTTTCGCATTTTCTAATTATTTTTGTAGTGTTGTTTTTTAATAGATCACAAACCGAAATTGAATTATTCCTTTTTGTTTCCGTAGGATTTTGGACAATTTGTTTATTGCTCATTTCACTCTGACCTATTAGACATAGTAAGTTGAATTGTATGTACTTGTTTGATCATTTTGAACAGACACATGAATATAACTTATTTTTAGAGATTAGTCATGAAATACGAAAATCCGAACTGGTATGGACTCTTTTGAGTGATTTTTGAGGTTTTGTCAATACAATATCATGATTTTTTCATTTTGGGATATTTTTCTTTAAAAATATAATATCAATAACAATCGTTGGAAAATATGAATACTCCAATTAGTGATTCAGACGAATATCTAGTGTCTAAGACAAACGTGGATGGAATAATAATACATGTTAACAAAAAATTTTGTGATGTTACAAAATATTCTTATGAAGAATTAATTGGAAATACACACAATATTCTGAATTCAGGTCAACACTCAGATAAATTTTGGAAAAAATTATGGGAAACTCTAAAGCAAGACAAGATATGGACAGGTTTGATTAAAAATAAGGCAAAAGACGGAACAGAGTTCTGGATCAAATCTATTATGATTCAAGTTCTGGATGAAAATTCAGATTCTTACCAATACGTGTGTATAAGCCATAAGGAAAACATCTTAAACAAAAAAAATGGAATTCGATTAAAATTTACAGGTGATATTAGACATGCACTTGATGAGCATTCAATACTTGCCATTACTGATGCTACAGGAAATATTATCTATGCAAATAAAAAATTTTGTGACCTTTCAAAATATTCTATAGAAGAATTATTGGGTAATAATCACAGAATTTTAAAATCAGGTTATCATGATAATTCATTTTATGAAAATATGTGGGATACAATTTCAAATGGAAAAACTTGGCATGGAGATATCAAAAACAAAGCAAAAGATGGTACGTTTTATTGGCTCAAAACAACAATCATGCCGATTTTTAATAACTCAAAAAAGATTTCACACTACATTGCCATTCGTACTGACATTACTGAAATTATAGAAATTAGAGAAAAATTAATCAAGGCAGAACGATTGTCAGTAATTGGAAAACTTGCTTCACGAATGTCTCACGATATCCAAAACCCCCTTTCTGTCCTTCTGATATCATTAGAAAATCTAAAAATGTTGTATGGTGCAGATAAAAGACAAATAGTACAAATAGAAAAAATGCGGCATTCAATTGATAGAATTTCTCATCAGGTGGCAAGAGTTTTAGATTTTGTAAAAGGACGACCTGCGGAATTAGGTAAAATAAATATGTCTGAAATAATCACAGATTCTTTAGATTCATTAATTATTCCAAATAATATCCAACTGTTACTTCCAAAAAATAATTTTGGATTAATTGCTGATAAACAGAAACTTGCAATTGTTATGGGTAATTTAATTTTAAACGGAGTTCAGGCAATTGAAGGTACAGGAACAATAGAAATTACAGTTGAGGAAAACAATGATGATGTGATAATCCAAGTCAAAGATTCAAGCCCAGGGATACCCGAAGATATTATTGGAAAAATATTTGATCCTCTATTTACCACTAAACAGACAGGAACAGGACTCGGACTTGCTAGTGTCAAATCGATCATAGAATTACATGGCGGTATAATTTCAGTAACTTCACCTCCAACAATCTTTACAATAACATTGCCAAAAACTTTAGATGGATTAACTTAATGATCAAAGTTATCAAAGCTAGGTTCAAAATGATATCAATGTGCAGAAAACTTGTAGAAAAATCATATTAGAATGATAAGTATAATCGACCGTCTTTCTCTATGGTGTCAATATATCGATTTTCATCCATTCCAACATTAGAACAAGATCATTCTCAAAAAAAGTACATTTTATAGTAGAGATGAGTCTATTTGCGCGTATAGATAAAAATTCAAAAATAATTGAGGTAGAATTTGATGCAAGTTCCCAGTTAGAAAATGATGTGTGGTGTCTTTGTAAAAATTGTAATCAGAAATCAGAGTTTACAAAGTACAGAATCCATGAAAAATATCTAATCAAATTAAGTTGAAAATTAATAGTACATCATGCCCATATGACGATAAAATTACACACAAAATGGTTAGACATTTTTGTGTGAGGTTATCGGATGAAGCAAGTCTCACAAAATAATGGTCTCAAAAGCCAGGTTTCTTGTTTGACTCATCTAAGTGACCAAAAAAGTCTATGAAACAATGTTGTTTCAGAAGAATACTTGAAACAATGTTGTTTCAGAAAAATACTTGAAACAATGTTGTTTCAGAAAAATACTTGAAACAATGTTGTTTCAGAAAAAGACGGTAATCTCAGATATTAATGAATTTGCAAGAGAACAAGTAGATTCATCACGCCTAAAAATGGCCTAAGCCTTTAAAAAAATAATTCGTTAGAAAGATAAGTCATTATACTAAAGACATCTTATTGAAAACTAGAAAAATTATTCTATATAATGAACCTACAGTTCCTGAAATTCAATTAAAAACATTGGAGAAATTTCTAACAGAGATATTTCCAGTTGAAATTGAGATTAGAGAAAATTTTTTTCTGGATTCAACTGATAATTTTTTTGAAAAAATTGCAAGTACTAGAATTTTTGATTTAAAAAAGCAATTTGAAAAACATAATGCTTCTATAGAAAACATACAGATAGAAAAAGAAAATAAAGACATGTCAGCACAAGAAGAAATGACATTATATGATGGATTTGAATTTCAGAATACAATTGCTGAATTCATTCCAATGAATGAGAATGTCAAAGATACACTACACATAATTTTTACAAATAAACTCACATGCACATTTGATGAGAATGACTTTAGATATCATGCAAGGGCATTAATTGGATCCAATCCTTCAATTATTTCAACAACAGGCATGATAGAAGCACCTGCAAAGCCAAAACAGTACTATCTTGATCTAATGATAAATTTTTCTAAGAATAGGATTAAAGAAATCAATAAAAAATACAAGGGAGAATTTTTAGAATATCATGATTCACGAATATCAGAAATTACAAAGGGTTATCTTTTACAAGCCATAATTTATTATGAAACAGGAGAGGCATTTTGTGAACATAAAGATTGTAGATTGTTTAACGCACACTGGCAAAAAGATCTTTTTTTTTCACAATTAGAAAATAAAAAATTTTGTAAAAAACACCAGGATATTTTGATCGAATTAAAAAATCAAAGCCAATAGATACAAATTTTACGAGTATGTTCCAAAGATGATATTAACTTAAATTATTGAAGTATTGAAAGATGAATTACCATGATGGCAGCAGATGAGGGTGCAACATTACTTGAAACAAAAGAAGGGGGTCCGAAGATTCCAGGCGAAAAGAAAACAAAATTTGATGTAATCATCATTGGTGCGGGGCCTTCAGGGTATACCGCAGGAATATATTGTTCTAGGGCAGGTTACGATACTTTGATTTTATCAGGGATACTACCAGGAGGGCAATTAGTCAACACTACAGAAGTTGAAAATTATCCTGGATTTGAAAATGCAATAATGGGCCCAGATTTGATGATCGATATGAGAAAACAGTGCCAAAAAATGGGAACGGCAATTATTGATGATGAAGCAGTTGATGTAGATTTTAGACGAAAGCCTTTCAAAGTTCTTACAGCAACCGAAGAATATGAAGGACACGCAGTCATTATTGCAACTGGTGCTAATCCAAGAAAATTAGGATTAGAGGGAGAGAAGACGTTTGCTGGAAAAGGTGTTTCATATTGTGCTACATGTGATGGTCCATTCTTTAAAAATTTAGAACTGATTGTTGCAGGAGGAGGAGACTCGGCAATTGAAGAAGCAACATTTCTAACAAAATTTGCATCAAAAATTCATTTGGTTCATAGACGAAGTGAATTACGTGCAAGTAAAGTTATGCAAGAAAGAGCATTTAACAATGAAAAAATAGAATTTCATTGGGATTCAGCAGTAATTGATATTAAAG
>JADFLN010000108.1 GCA_022564385.1 Nitrososphaerota archaeon
TTATTTAGGCGTGAGTTAAGTAGACATATTCTCATTTAGAATACAAATAAAAAAAATTACAACAATATTTGTTAAAAAGTCTTAGAAAGTAGATCGCAATTTTATTTTCTCAAGTACTAAATTCTATTCATCATTTGGTGCACTTGCATATTTCAGAAAAATCAGATGATGGAGTGGAAGTAGTTCAATGTACATTCATAACATTTGTGTCTGCAGATGGATTAGAAAGGAAGATCTGTGCTTGTTCGTATCAAATGTAATTCATGATTAAAAGAAAGAGTAGTGTCTGCATATGCAACAAATCTGTTGTTGAATCAACACGACATGCTCAATTTTTTACCTTCAAGGTAAGTGTCGACATGACATTCTTCATAATGCGAATCTTCCAAGCAATTATATCCCGCAGGTCTTTTTCATCTGGAAGATCTATCTTTGCCACCATGTCATAAGGACCTGTAACTCTCTTACTGCTCTTTACCTCGATGATTGATTTGAGATTATCCAAGACAACCTCGTCAAATCCCGCCTCACAGTTAATCAAGACAAACGCTGTAGATATTTTTCTCAGAGCTCGCTCAGTTTCGTGTATAGTCTAACAATACGCTTCGTAGCAGCTATCAAGCATCAGGTGTTGTGCGGCAACTGATCTTTGTGCAATATCAAACAAGTCGTCTTCACCTTCCTTTGTTGTGTTTTCAAGAATATTTCTCCAGAGTGCAGCGTGTCTGATGTCAGCTTCGGTATGAAGCCTAAAGTACTCCGTTGCGTCTTCGCTTGTTAAATCATAAAACTTTCGCAGGCCATCCAGTTTTGAAAGGCTCACCTTTGGGATCTCCAGTTCTAGTGCATACATTGCAGCAGAACCCTCATCGTAAGATCTTATCAATCTTTCAAGATAAGAGACTGCTTGTCTAGTCTTTTCAAGTGCAGAATATTCCTTCAACTCTGGTTGTGGGATACCCAAGGAACTTGCAAATCTCATCCATGGTTCAATGTGGTCTTGTTCCTCTTTTCTGTTAGAGTCAATCTCCTCTTTCATGCCTTCAGGGGCATACTGCATTATTGTCTCTACTAAACCAGGAACTGCCTTTACCAGTTGATAGTATTCTTTTGAATAACCTGCAATGGACTCAATGGGAAGACTTCCTTCTGTCCAATCAACATAAAATGGATGTTTAAGAAGACTTTTCTGCTCTATTAACTCGTCTATTCGTTTTACTAGTAGATGCATGATATTGTATGATTTCATAGTAAAAATTCTGTACGATTGCACTGCACTAGAAAACCAACTAGAATCTATTTTTTATGATTATGGACCAAAAAGGACAGAGAGTGAAACCAGAGTCTACTTTTGAAGTTAAAGTTTGAGCCATCAAGGGATTATTGTTTTAGTTAAAGACTATGGATTCAAATTTAAGTTAGTTTTGGAACAAAATAATCCTCATAACATTTCCTAGAGCAAAAGGAACTTCCAAAGAATTTGAAACTATTCCCACATGTTACACATCTTAATTTAGTCATCAATTTCCTCATCCACATTCCACTTTAGATCATGTGCTTCTATAATGCGATTTTTTGGTGTGTCTTCTTGTTTTCCCCATTCATCTTTTGTATGTCCTAAATTTGACTCATTAATTCGTCCCAATTCATTTTTTGGTAATTTTGTAGTATTCATGTAAATGTAATTTTTAAAAATACAAATAAAGAGTAGGACTGCAATGCAGTCTTACTCTTTATTTATTATTTTTGCAAACATTATACATGTCACAAGTTGAAATTCAATATGATAAGTTTCTATCTTCGATTGGCAAAACAATTGTAAACGTAGATGTTAATCTAATGATGAAAATTATGTATTTAGAGAGAAGACTTACAGATGTACTTCCAAGAGTGGAGTTACATATAGAATACAAATCGGGGGTAGACCCAATAAATAAACAAGAAAAAATTAGAACAAAATATGGATTTTTAACTCAAAGAAGTATCAATGGATTAACTGTTGTAGGACAGATAAGCATTGATCTTATTGAAGAAATTTCTAAAGATCAAGATATAAAACACATTTCAGGCACTGCAAATCCCGCATCATATTAGATTGTAAAATCCATACAAAATCAAATAATTCAAGAAACTTACAATGAATTTAAAATTATTCCTAGTTAATTTTAGTTCTTTTCCTTACTACTTGTTCTCGATATTTTTCTTTATCCTTTTTACTTCTAGGCAAACATCTCAAATGCCTATTACAACAAGGACACAATATCCCTTCATAATCAACAAAAACTTCACAATAATTACACCGTTTTTGACCTGCAGCATATCTACCAATATGAGTTGGTTTGGTTACTCGGTATTTCTTACAATCTCCAATACAGTATGTCATTTCAAATATCTTTTAATTTTATTTTCAAAATTTATCAAAAAATAATGGGAAAAGGTCATTATTTTATCCTCTACCCATTGCTGCGTATTTGCCAGATCTTCCTTTTAGGAACAAGGCTCCTGCTACACTACCAAAGACTGCAGCTGAAATAGCTGCTGCTCCGAATACACCATCTGCACCCAACATTGGAGTTCCTGAACCAGCATCTGGGTTTGCTTCAACAAGTTCAATTCTTAGACGTTGAAGTTTTAGTGCTTCTTCTAGTGTGTATTTGCCAGTTTGGCCTTCTGAACCAACATTACCCATGTATTGTGCAAATGCTACGGTATTATCTGCATAGTAACCCATGGAAAATACAGCGATTAAGGTTGCTGCAAAAATTACTTTGTAATTCATTAATCGTTAATGTCTTCTTAGAAATATAAAATGTAAGACTGCAATGCACTCAATTTTTAGAATAATTTCGGGGAGAAGGTAACATTGATTCCATATGCTCCCAATATTAGTGGGACAATTCACATTGTGTAATTTTCCCACTAAAATTTCTTTTTTTCGAGTCTTTATAGATTCATTATCTAATTTGTCATAAATCGGTCAAAGGGTCTTGTTGTTTTGGTTTAGGGCCCTAACATAATTGAAAATAAATCCCTAAAAGAGTATTGTTATTTGGGTTCAATTTCTAAGAGACATACCATTTTGGGGTGATTTTAGTTTCATTTGCGGGATTTGTAAAATTAGTTAAACACCCTTAAAATATTTAGGCGTGTGTCCATAAAACTCTCATACTCATTTAGTGTATAATTTGGATTAATCACAAGAATATTTGTTATTAAGTTTTAAAAATTAGATCGCAATTTTATTCCACCATTTAATACAATTCTAGAATTGAATTAATCCTTGAAAGAAATTTGTTACATGAGTGTAACACCATGCCGAATATCAATTACAAAGATTAGTCAGAAAATATTGTCCTAATTTTTCACTGTATTTTAAATTGCATTTGTGAAATAATTGCAAATCCAAAAGACTTGTTCCTTTGTAGTAGTTAGTCTAGAGGGACACATTCCATCATAGATGCTTTTCTAGGACTCAAGAACATATTTTCTTGAATCATTACAATACCATAGCATCACTAGAAATTAAGTTTTTCATACATGTAACATTATTCATTTTTGCAAAGCATCTATATTCTGAGTTAAATGATTAGGGTTTGCGAGCTTATTTTTTCTGCGATCTCGATCAAATTTAGAGTATCAAACTAATTAGAAAATACCTGGGGTGAGTTTTGTTAAATTAGTTTGATGCCACACTATGAAATTCTCTAAATGGGATTGTTGTTCTGGTTCAAATCTTTAACAAATAATCCGTTTGAGGTTTTTCTTAATCTTGTATAGGATTATGAATTGTAAACTAGTTTATCGACAATCAGTAAAAATAGAATCTTTCTGTTTCTCTCGTAGAAAGTTACCATAATCCATGTTATAATGTGAAGTTTGTTTGTAGCAATTAACAATATATGGGCTTTTTTAGAATGGACACAAGATCCGGAAATCTAGATGTCTCCACCAGATTCATCTTCTTTCGGATCTTATCCTTCTTGTATAATCCTGTATAGATTATCTCTTTTAGCATCTTTAAGCCCAATTAATCACATGGGGGATTACAAAAGAGTTATTCTCCAAAAAATCCTGAAATTTTCTGATTAGATTTTTCTTGCAATATTTTTTTTACATTACTCCATTTCCTTCTTACAAAAGTAGGGAGTTCTTTACCTAGGTATGGATTCATGAATGATTCTAAATATTGTGCAGTCTGGGTTTTCCTGTTTACAATCAACTAGTACATTTCATGAGTTTTCAAAATGCATTTTTGTGTTAACGTTTATCAGATTAGTGCAATTCCAACAAAAAACCAGAATGTTATAGTACCTCTAATGTTATAAGGTGTGGCAGACTATTTGGGAGACAACAATAAGAGACAGGTTCATGATCTTCTTAATCAAAAAGAAAATTGTCAAATCGATGAAATCATGATAGTGCACAAGCGATACTTTATTCCAGACACTTTT
>JADFLN010000109.1 GCA_022564385.1 Nitrososphaerota archaeon
AAGATGGGTACAACAAAAAGGGTTACAACAAAAATGGATACAACAAAGACGGGTATAACAAAAAGGGTTACAACAAAAAGGGTTACAACAAAGACGGGTATAACAAAAAGGGTTACAACAAAAATGAGTATAACAAAAATGGTTACAACATAGACGGGTTCAATAAAAACGAGTATGACAAAAATGGTTACAACAAAGACGGGTATAACAAAAAGGGGTATGACAAAAATGGATACAACAAAGATGGATATGATAATCGTGGTTTTTCTCTTGATGGAATTCACATTGACACAAGAATAAATTTTGATAAAGACGGATACAACAAAAAAGGTTACAACAAAGACGGGTACAACAAAGATGGATACAACAAAGTTGGGTATGACCTAGATGGGTATAACAAAAAGGGCTACAACAAAGATGGATACAACAAAGATGGACACAACAAAGATGGTTACAACAAAGATGGATACAACAAAGATGGCTATGATGGAAATGGATATGATCACAATGGGTATGATGGAGATGGATTTGATAGTTATGGGTATGACCTAGATGGATTTGATAGTATTGGGTATAACAAAGATGGGTATGATGGACTTGGATATGATCATCTAGGTAATGACAAAGAAGGGTATAACAAAGATGGATTCAACAAATTTGGTAAAAATAAAATCGAAGTAAAAAATGATTAATCAAAACAAAAAACTCATTTCATGTGTAGCCAACTCTCGCTAAACGGCTCTTGACCTGTCAACCTATGTTAATCCAAAAATGGTTCAAGCCTCTTAAGATTTGAATCCAGAGTTTTTTGCAGAAAGATTCGAGTTAAATGATGATTATTTCAAACAAGCCAGTTGTTTTATTTGATTGTAATATCATCCAAAATATGATAATGTTACCTAGAAACTGATGTATGTTTTTATTAGTTTATGATGGTTAGATAGTATGGTGAGTAAAGAATGTATTAGATGTATTGAATGTATTCAAATTAGCCCTTACAAATTTATGTGTAACATTTGTAAAAAAATTTTCCATACCTAGACTTGTCAAAAGCAAGCTAGACAGTATGACGAAACAATTAATGACAATCCTTTCTCATCACTCGCAAAAATAATTCAATCTCCAACAATTTTAGCATTTAACAAAACTTCAACAAACTAACTTCACATTATAACGTGGATTGGGGTAACTTTTTACAAGCAGAACGGAGGGATTCTACAACAAAATTAATCAAAGCAAAAAAAGTTAGTCTTACAGATTCTTTTGATGAATATGTTGCAAATTCTGCAGCTCCGAAATGGATATGCAAAGAGTGTTATGACTGTGGAATTATTTTATTTTGAAATAAAATAATTTATATTTTTTTAGAAAATCTTTAGTGTTTTATTAATTAATGCTACTATGTTTCTTATTGTGACATCACTTATTCCAGATTCTATAGAAAATTTCTTTTGACTAATTTTTCCACCATTCATTATACATGAAATATACAATGACGCAGCAGCTTGTGCAACAGGGTGTTTCCCAGCAGTAATCTCTTCTTTTTCACAGAGTTTTAGTATCTCAAATGCATCTCGTTTGGTCTTTTCTTTCAGGTTCATGTTGTTTGAAATCTTTGTGATAAACAAAGCAGTATCATGTGGTTTTAGATTCAATTCGAGCTTTCTGATTATTGTTCTTAAATCTCGAGAAAGTGCCTTTCTGTTAGTATTTCCAGCACTTGCAATATCATCTAATGTTCTTGGAATGTTGTGTTCTCTGCATGCTGCATACAACGAGGCTGAGATTAGCGATGCCATGGTTCTTCCCCTAGATAGTTTTGCATCAACTGCTTTTCTGTAAATATAGGCAGCATTTTCTACCACATTATTTGGAATTCCTAATTTTGTCTTCATTCCATGAAGTAAAGTAAATGCCTTGCTTAACTTTGCAGTATTTTTTGATTTACTTCTCTGATCCCACATTCGCAGTCTTCTGAATTCATATTTTGTTTTACCAGGTAATGCTTTTCCAGTACAATCTTTATCGCTGCCAATTATAGTTGATAATCCTTGATCAAAAATTGCAAGTGATGTTGCAGGACCTGTTCTTGCTAACTTTGTAAAACTTTCTAGCGTGTAGCCATTGTTTTCATTTGATGAATTAGACATGTTTTGCACTAGAAGAATACCGCAACCCCCGCAAATCATCTCACCTCGTTCATGATCTGTTATTACGGGATAGGTTTTGCAAGTGTCTAGTTGACACTCGACATCATAATCATTAGAATAATTTACTATCACTGCTGTATACTATTAGTGTTAGAAAAATAAAAATATTTCCTTACAGGTAATTTTGTAATCAAAACATTACTTTGCATACTAAAAATTCCTCAAGTTCTACAACAATAAAATTCTTGTTTGTAATATAACATACTTTGTAATAAATGTTAAAGATAGAATGTAATCAACAGTAAAATAAAATTTTATTGAAATTGAAAAAATAGAATGAAACAGATGGATTACAATAACTCAAGTAGGACAAAACGCTTCTAAATTTTTAATTTAATGTATGCAAGTCACACCCATTCAACATCTCATCACCATTCAGAGCTGTTAGTCAAAAAGGAATTCCTTCTGTAATCTAGGTATGATTTATTCCAAAAAGAATTATCTTTTTTGGGTCTTCTTGAAGAATGCCAAAGTGTGGTTTAGATTCGCCTGTCCCGTAATTTCCTTCAGGTCCCCCCAAACCTACTCGGATCAAATAACTATTGCCTGGTTCAATCAGAATCTCTTTTTTTTCCAATTACAAAGTCAGATAATTTTTCGGTTTGTAGTTTGATTTTTGTAAGAATTTCTTGTATTCCATCTCTGTTCTGTGCTAGTGCGGCTTCTGTGTGCTGATGACCACATAATATTATGGGATTTTCAACCTTTGTTTTTGTCTCAATAAAGGCAGATGAGGCATTATAGTGATAACCAGAATAATCAAAAAATTCCCCCTCTACTGATAATCTCTGCCAACTTTTCTCATATAGCCACGCGTCTTCTGCTGCGTCTTTTGGAGTGATCTTTTTGGGATCTAAAGGACCCCCGTGAACACAAACCAGACCCATCTTTTTATCCAAAAACTCTTGTTGACCAAATGTGTCATCAGGATTTTTTTTAAAAAATACTAGTTCTTTCTCAGTTAAAGAATCATGTGCACTAATACTGTGTAATGAGATTTCACTGATGGGTCTTCCATACAAAAATGCTTCATCATGGTTTCCCATAACTGAGATTAATGGATAGTTTTTGGACAAGTCCATCATCTTTTCTAAAACTTGTTTGGGATGTGTTCCCCTCTCTAACACATCACCAAGATTGATGATTCTCGAAATTTTACCATACTTATTTTTGAAATCTATAGATGCAGTAAGATCTATGATTGCATCAAGTGCAGAAATATCTGCATGAATATCAGAAATAATAAGATCCATTGTAGGTCAGCTCAATAACTAAGAACAACGTATCACAGTATAATTTTTTTGGGTTATATAGAAATTTTACAATATTCTGTGGATGACAACAACCAAAACTTTTGAAGAATTATCAGAGAATGAGATAAGATATGTTCTCTCTCTCAGATGTATTGATGTTAAGGATTACCTTCTTAAAATTCATGGAGAAAAGTGCTTTTCCGGATTTATCAAGAGGTTTGTGAACTGTTCTATTCAAAACCTGACCCCTACTAAAGTAATAAAACAGAATGAAGCCTGGCAACATTTTATGAAAATGGATCTAGAAATGACTAGTGATAGTAACTTCTCGTTATTGGCTTGGAGGTGACAAGTGATCTTCTTCTATAATGAATCAAACAGTCCCACTCTAGAGTTTTGAAAATACACTTTCACACTAGCCAACTTTCACTTTACAATCCTTGGTCTGTGAACCATAATCTATACAGAATTGTCCAATAAAAGTTCTAATTTTATAGGATTCAAATCAGTAAGTTCTAAACTAAATTTGTTTTACAAACAAAATCACTCTCAAAACCTTGCATTTTACACTAATCTACAGTTAGGTAATTCTTTTCATACCGATCTGATTTATCTAAAAGACAGTGAATAAAACAGAGTGAGAATTTTCCTAATACTGGGCATATTATCCCTCATAATTCCAAGTACAGCGTTTTCAGAACAATTCTACTACATTGAAAACCACAAAGTAATTCGCAATCCAGTTGTATGTGCATTTGAGTTTGAAGATAAGGAATTACCAATAGCTGAAAAACAGTTACTTGAAGAAACTAAAAATGCAGTTTTGGAATGGAAGAACAAACTAACACAATTTACTGGTGATGAGGATTCCTGGAAAATTGAATACAAAGTTTTTCCAA
>JADFLN010000110.1 GCA_022564385.1 Nitrososphaerota archaeon
TTTTCAAGCTTTCTGAAAGTACAGGTAGGGGATCATGAAAAATTTCACCTTTAATAGAATTTTGAAAAAATAATTTTTCTGATTCGTCTAGTCCAAGAGCAGTATTTCGAGTGTCTCCAATTCTTTTGCCATTTTTATCATAAATGGAAATAGAAGAATATATTTTGGATATTCCTTCAATTTCACGGAGGTACTCCATCTTTTGTTCAATTGAAAAATCAGATCCTACAAGAACTTGATTTTTCTGAGAGCTAAGAAGTGTGATATCTACAATACGTTCATGCATTGTCCTTGAAATTTTATCCATTGTGTTTATTGCAATGCTATCTAAATCAGTAACAATATCATTTTCAATTTCTTGGGAATAGGACTGTATTGCAAAAATAGACAGAATGATGAGAGATGCTGCAATTAATGGAATAATTGTTACAAAAAGTAACGTTTTGATTTTCATTTTTACGTATCTGTTGCTATTTGCCTTAGGAATGTGGACTCGATAATTTCATCAAAGTTTGGCATTTTATTTATCTGCCCCCGCTCCAAATAAAAATTAGCAATAAAACGTCCAGTACTAGTCAAAGATGTAGAGTCCTCAGAATTTATCATAGTATTGATATTTTCTTCCAAGTTTGGCTGATAAACTCCCATTATTCCATGTTGCATCTCTTCAAAACTCATCCCAGTCTGTTCTGCCATAATTGATATGGCTTCATCTCTATTTGTTTGGATAAACTCTCGTGCTTCAAGAATTGATTGGACAACAGATTTGATGTCTTCAGGTCTTTCTTGGATAATCTTTTTGTTAAATGCAAGTACATCAGTTATTATCCCAGGAATTTCTCCAGCTTCTACTAGTACATTATAGTTTTTCTTTATTGCGTCTGACTTTGTTGGCTCCCATGTATGGCCCGCATGTATCTTACCCTCTTCTAAATACAGTAAAACATTATGTGCAGACACGTTTACAAATTCAACATCTTTTTCAGATAATCCCGCACTTTCTAATGCCTTTAGAACAAAAATATGTGAAAAGCTGTTGAAACCTTCTACACCAATTTTCTTGCCTTTCAGTTCTGATAATGAATTCCCAATGCCAACAATGACATCACCTGATGTAGAATAATCTGCTACATAAACAATCTTAGTGTCAACACCATCAAAATTATGAAAAATACTGTCTGAGAATACTTCGAAGACACCATCTACTTTGCCGTTTAAATAAAGATTTTGAGTTTCAGAATATTCTTTGTCCAAAATCAATTCTACATCAACATTATTTTTTTCAAAAAATCCCATCTCTTGAGCTATAAATGCATGAGAGTAACCAGGCCACACATTAATTCCTATCTTAATCGTTTCAATTTTAGAATCATTGGAATTGATATCATATGTCAGATTTAACATAATCCCTAAAAAAATTGCAATGATAATACTAGATAGTATCAGAATTTTCTTTTTCAATTAACTCGGCCTAGTTCCTTATTGTGATGACTTTTGTTCATATCTTGCAGTGATAAATTAGTTAGATAAAGATCTGCCAAATTGTACCCAAAGTGATAATGAGAGAGTAGTAATGGGTGATTTATTGTCTCATAGAAATTTCAAGATCCTTATCTAGCATTAGTTATTCTTTAAATAGCAATAACTCAACTTTACAAAACGGATTACATGTGAAAAGTAAAATAATGGACGCAGAGTCTGGAAAGAAAATTCTCAGAGTGCTTAGTAGTGAAAATGCCAGAAAGATACTTGAGATAACAAGCAAGAAACCAATTACTGCATCTCAGATCAGTATCAATTGTAAGATACCGTTGACTAAGGTGTACAGATGGATAAAAAAACTCCAGGAATTGAATCTGTTAAAAATTTCATATGTAATAATTGAACGAAGGAAAACTCATCGCTATCAAAGCCTAGTTAAGATGATAGTGATAAATCCAAATGAATATCCTTCTATTAAAATCGAGGTTTTGGGAATTGGTATTCACCAAAAATGTGATGTGTGTGCATCTTCAAATTTTACACTAACTTATTACACAAAACCCAACAAAGTAGAGTACCGATGTATTGATTGTGAACTAGAACACACAGATACTGTAGTACGTCTTCTCAAAGAAGAACGCCAAAAAGTGGTTTTTTTAAAATTTATTCAAAGCAAGAAAAAAGATAATTCTTAGATTTTTTGAAAACTTTGGCGTTTGCAATTAAGACTGTGTTAGATTAGATAAATTTCGATTTACAACTATTACAATAACCAAACAACTCAAAACTATCCACAACGTGGTGGTACAGTGGAGTTGATCACAAAGTCACAGAAAATTATCATGTTTGCCAAGAGTATGGGGACAAATTCCCAGAACCACGATCTAGCTATATCTGTCAAAAGTGTAACAACAAGTTCTCAATCGAAGATGCAAAATGGATTTCAAGCCCAAGCTATCAGGCAATCAAACAAAACTACAGTAACTAGGGATTATAATTTTTTAGGTATAATTTTGATTAAATTTAGTTAATATTCTTTCTATATTTAATTAAGAATAAACTTTATCCATTTTAAATGGATGATGATAAAACTAGCAGAATTCAAAAATGTGCTAGTTGTAATGGTGAATTACTGTTCAATGAAAAAACAGTTCGGCATGAAAACAATTGGTATCATTCAAAGTGTTTTACACCAATTCCAAAATATACCAAAGTAAAAAAACCTCCCAAATTACCTAAAAGAACACAAAAACCCAAGAGAATTGATCCATACTTAATCGTACTAACTGGATTAATATTTGCTGTTTTATTCACTACAGCATATTTTATGTTTTCAACCCTAACCCTAATTTCTATTTCAGCAGCAGCAGTGGTAATTTTTATTCAATTATTTTCATCAGGACCTCTAGAAACTAAATACAAATACAAAAGAAGAATTCCGTCATTCTTTTCATTGTTCCTTATGATTTCACCATTTGTGTTTGGAACGCTTGTGGCAATTGATGGTTATTCATTGTGGCAATCTATTTCAAAATCTATACTGCTCTGGGGTTTGACAATGACATTTTGGAGTACAATGTTGTTTATTCCATTGTCAGTGTACAGCAAATACAAAGAAGACAATCAAAAAGAATCAAAATACTTTCCTTCAATTAGTATCATCATTCCTGCGTATAATGAAGAGAAAATAATTGCAAATACCATTGAAGGCTTGCTTTCTGAAGATTATCCAGAAAAAGAAATTGTAATGGTAAATGATGGAAGTACTGACAAGACACTTGAGGTTGCCAACAAATACAAAAATCAAATCAAAATTCTCAGCAAGAGCAATGGCGGTAAAGCCACAGCAATGAACTATGCCTTGAATTATTGTTCAGGAGAAATAATAGTCGTAGTTGACGCAGATACCATAATTGGTGTAGGCTCTTTGAAGGAACTAGTACAAGGATTTCAATCAGAAAAGGTTGCAGCAATTGCAGGTAACATAAAGATCAGAAATGTAAGTAATTGGATTACAGGATGTCAATCCCTTGAATACATTGCAAGTATCCAAGTTATCAGAAGGGTTTTTGATTACTTTGGGGCCATCCCAATAGTTCCTGGTGCATTAGGAGCGTTTAGAAAATCTGCCTTGATGGCATCTGGAGTCTACGATAAATCAACAATAGTAGAAGACTTTGACTGTACGCTAAAGGTAGCAAAGGCAGGGTACATAGTTCAAGGAACAGTAAAAGCAATTGCTTACACTGAAGCTCCAAATACAATACGTGATTTCATAAAACAGAGAAAGCGTTGGTACAGAGGAAACCTTCAGGTATACAAAAGACACATTGACATTTTAAGAAACCCTCGCTTTGGGTTTCTCCAAAGATTGGCATTTCCATTTATGTTACTATCTGCAGTAATAATGCCAATTGTTGGTGTATTGGTACTTGCAAGCACCATTCTTACAGCACTTCAAGGTGAGATAATTTTTGTAGTACAAACAATAGTGTTTTTCACCTGCCTTCAATTTTTAGTATCTTTGTTGGCTCTTAGAATAGATGGTGAGAGTCCAAAGCTTGCTGCACTATCTATTTTCTCTGTATTTGGATACAAACAGTTGTTAGATTTTCTATTAATTAGAGCAATTTTTGAGACTCTTTTCAAGAGAAAAGCAACTTGGACTAGTGCAAAGAGAATAGGAATATGAAAACTAGGCTTTTGATTAACATTTGACGTAAAATGTTAATCAAATAACATAGCAAATATGACATAAACAAATTGTCATACAAATATTATTGATAAAGAAGTTTACACCTATCTGCGTCCATTTTTATCCCCAATTTGGTAGGTGAATCCCCGTGGATTTGAACCTGATAAATCATTATTTTAT
>JADFLN010000111.1 GCA_022564385.1 Nitrososphaerota archaeon
GAATAAATAAAATCTCGAGAGGAATTATTTTTGGCATTATAACAGGATTAATTGTTTTTGGAGTTTTTTTCATACCCATGTTGGAAAATGTATTAGCACCAAACTTGATGAAACTAATGATGGGCATGAATCCTGATGTTCCAATAGATATGCTAAAACAAAAAATGCAGACTAAATTACCTACTGTGATACAAACTTCGCTAGGATTACACATTCTCTTTGGCATAGTTTTAGGAAGTGTGGCATCTTTACTGACAAGATCAAAATCATAGATTAATTTACTTTTCACGCCTATTTGGTACCAATATAATCACCAAATACATTCTAATCCTGCCGGACTTGAATTCTAAAAAATTCTTTTGAACACATTACACTTTCGTAATCCTATACAAGATTACGAAATTCACTTAATCTAAATCTAATCTAGTGATGAAATCACTGTGTTTATCTTGAGAATCTATTTCTTTACTCAAGAATATCTTGATAGATTCCCTCAATAGGTCGCTTGCACGTGAAGTTACTTCATAAATATCGTTGAAGGTATTTTTATTGAAAGATGGTTCGTCTCCATGAATAATTGCACTTCTGATTTTGTACATGTCTTGCATCACTCTGAACATTTTTTTACGTTTCTCAAAATCGCTTTCTAGTAATCTTGCAACTCTGACAGATAATTTGTGCGTTTGTTCTGTTGTTCCACCTTGTTTGGAGAATAGTGCTTCAAAGCCTATTAGAAAATCAATTACCTGATCTTCCTTGTCAAATTTTTCTACAGCACTTGAAAATCTTCTTATCGCTATTCCATTGAGTTTGAATTTAAGAAAATTCTTTCCAAATAGATTTTTCTAGAACTCTTGGAATTCTTTAACTTCATTTTGTTCTAGAGTATATCTTTCAACGTATCCACTAATTCTTATAATATGTGATATTGATGAACCAAACATTGGAACATCAAGTGCATTATTTGTTATCCCAATTTGGTATTGAAAGTACCCTGGTTTAAAAAGACGTAGTGCTGAAATTAGTTTTGTAACTTCTTGATGTGGATCTTTTTGCCTTTTACGTTTACTGTAATCTACATTATCACCTTCATCGATGTATTTCTTTTCTTCATATCTGTATTCTAGTACATGATTTGTTCTATGATACTCTAACATATCAAGTCCATAACGACCACTTTCAATGTGTTCTTTCTCAGAATCTTTTATTGCTCTTATGATAAAACCACCCTCTAAAACAATCGGTAGTGATGCTGATTTGAAATTATTTATTGGAACTACATAAACCAATGATATTTCATCATTATGGAAAAATGATTCAAAGTTTTGATACAGTATATTGAATAATTTAATATCAAAAATATTACTTTGTGTGTATGACTTGCATAAACGTTTGATCATATGCGTCAAAAATCTTGTTGCATTGATTCTGGTGGAATGCCCTGCGGTTCCAACCATTTTGTCTAGATGCTTGGAAATAGTTTGATCTTTGTTCATCAGTCCTAGTACATCTTTCTGTTTTGGTATCTTTTCCAAATCTTTTTCTAAATGATGAAGAAGAACATTAAACTCTAAGTCGCTGTTATACTTTAACTTAGTAAAATGTGGATATACTAATCCTATTGCATCTCTTAGATATTTTTCAAGTTCTTCTTTCAACTGTGGATTTTTAATTTCTTCAGGAAACATCATGTTTTTACAAAATTCTTACGTTGCTTAAATCTAAAACTAAGATATGTGATTGATCTACACTTTGAACTGATTAATAATAAAATTAATGCGTATGAATCATAGATCTATTATCCTAGTGTAAAAGCGATTAATCATGGTTTGCGTATACTAAACCTGCAATTAATCTACGTAAAACGTATATCAACAATATTACATTTATTCCTGAAAAGCTACCTAAGTGTCACATTCCATCCACTAAGTACATATCTCAACTAATTTTTGATTATTCTATCCAGACTTTACACATATAGAATTGTTTTTCTAGCAATACTGTCTTTTCCTATTCCCTCTTCTAAAACTTGATCCAACATGACAGTCACATTTACACGATTCGTCATTACAAAACCCCCTATCATTTTTTATCATATTCTTATTAGGCAATTATTGTATTTCAGGGACCCCTTTTTTGAATAATCATTTGTTTAGTTTTGATTCAAGTTTTGAATGATTATTAACTTAAAACCACGCCTATATCCATAAGATTTGTGTGCGTGAAATCAGTTACAATGTTCCCTTTTTGTTTTTGAAAGAATCTACCTGAATCACTATTTACGAGAAACTCTTTCATTACAACCGAGTTTATTCTGGTATTTTCTGTAATGGCTCCGGCAAAAACAGAATTTCCGTCTATTCCATCTGTACCAATCGATGCAATGACAATTTTTTTTAATTTTTGTGTATTTTTTAAAATTCTTAAAACAAGTTCTTGGTTTCTTCCACCCATTCCTTTTCCAAGAACTCTTACTGTTGTTTCACCTCCAAAAATTAGACATGTTTTTTGATTCTCTGAAATATTCTCAAGAATTTTTATCACTGCAACTTTAATATCTCCAAAAATCTGCATTGTGGAAACGTTGTATCCAATTTTCTGAGCTTTTTCTTGCATAGCTTTCAAACAATCACTATTATTTGCAATAATAAAATTTTCAATTTTTATTTTTTTTGGAATTTCAATTTCTTCATTTTTACCCTTTTCTAAAATTTGTAACACTTCTAAGGGCATTTTTCTTTTGAGCTTGTATTTTTCTATAATGTCTAGTGCATCTGCAAATGTTGTATCATCCATGTACGTTGTACCTGAAGCAATAGATGAAAGATCATCACCTTCAACATCTGACATTACCAAACTTAACCCGTGGCATTTCATATTCTCCACTAATCTACCTCCTTTGATTTTTGATAGATGTTTTCTAATGCAATTAAACTCTTGAATCGTTACACCTGATTTTAACAGTAAATTTGTAACATAGATTTTATCATCAAGAGTTATGTTATCTGGCATTGCAAGAAGTGATGATCCTCCACCTGAAACAAGAAAAATTACTAATTCATCACTTCTTTTATTTTGAAGAAATTTCATTACTTCCTTTGCTGCTTTTACGCTTGTTTGATCTGGTTTAGGATGTCTGGAATTAAAAATCTGAAATTTCTTGCCTTTAATTCTTGATTTGGATCCTTTGGGAATTACTACAATTCCACTTTTTATGGGAACTATTGCATTAAGTGCCCTTGTCATTGAATCTCCTGCTTTCCCAAACGCAACAGAATAGATATTGGAATATTTTTCAATATTGATTGATTTGCCTCCAATCTTGATTTCATTAGATGTAACATACTTTGGAATAATGTTTTCTGGATTAGCAGCTTCAAGACCTGCTTCCAAAATTTCTAAACAATCCTTTTTCTTATCAGTGGTTGCTAACTCATTGAAATTTTGAATGATCATATCACTCACTCTATAATGCAAGATATAATAATAATCAATGTTGCATTTGATTTATGCACACAATACGCATCCCAAAAATTATTAACTTTGGAGAAGATGCACTTGGTCAAACAGAGTATCCTAAAAATGCTCTTGTTGTCACAACTGTTCCGCCAGAACTTTCTGATAAATGGTTATCAAAAATGGGAATAAAAGATTACATGTTGTATGATCAAGTAAAACCTGAACCATCAATTGACGATGTCAATAAAGTAATTTCACAATTCAAAGACAAAAATCCATCTGTTCTAATTGGATTGGGTGGTGGAAGTTCGATGGATGTAGTAAAATATGCTGCTCAGGATTTTGGAGTCAAAAAGATTTTAATTCCTACAACCTTTGGAACTGGAGCTGAAATGACAACTTATTGTGTTCTAAAATTTGATGGAAAAAAGAAATTGTTACATGAAAACAGATTTTTAGCTGACATGGCCGTAGTTGATTCGTATTTTATGGATGGTACTCCAGAACAAGTCCTAAAAAATTCTGTTTGTGATGCATGTGCTCAAGCTACTGAGGGATATGATAGCAAACTTGGTAATGACTTGACTAGGACTCTATGTAAACAAGCATTTGAGATTCTTTATGATGCAATTATGAATGACAAACCAGAGAACTATCCATATGGTTCAATGTTGTCTGGAATGGGATTTGGAAATTGCTCAACAACTCTTGGACATGCTTTGTCATATGTATTCTCAAATGAAGGTGTACCACATGGTTATTCACTATCTTCTTGTACTACAATTGCACACAAGCATAACAAGTCAATCTTCTATGATAGATTCAAAGAAGCAATGGAAAAACTTGGTTTTGATAAATTAGAACTCAAAGCTGATCTTTCAGAAGCTGCAGA
>JADFLN010000025.1 GCA_022564385.1 Nitrososphaerota archaeon
CAGAGTCATGTGCACCATGATAACATCCTTCAAATTTTATTATTTTTTTCTTTTTTGTAAATCCACGAGCTAATCTAATTGCAGTCATGGTAGATTCACCGCCAGTATTTACCAATCTTACTTTGTCAATTGATGGAAAATTTCCAATAATTAGTTTTGATAATTCTATTTCAGATTCAGTTGGAGTACAATAAAGAGTTCCTTTCAAAAGTTGCTTTGAAACAGAATTTATGATCTCTTTTCTTCTATGTCCCAAAAGTAATGCACCATAGCCATTGCAAAAATCTATGTAACGATTATTGTCTTCATCCCAAATGTATGCACCATTAGATTTTTTTGTAAAGAATGGGTATGGTTCAAAATACCTAACAGGACTATTAACGCCTGAGGGAATTATTTTTTTAGCAATATTAAATAATTTCTTGGAATTTGACAATATTTTGCTGTATTATGGGTCATTATTATTCGTAATTTGAGGCTCTTTGCGCTTGGAATTTGTTGCGAAAAAGAAATGCAGCAATTATTGTTCCAACAAATGGTGCTGTCAAATAAAGCCATAAATCACTTAATGACCCAGATAATAAAGCAGGTGCAAGTGCTCTGGCAGGATTCATTGAAGCCCCCGAGATAAATGCCAAAAACAAAATATCTAAACCAACAATGCCTCCAATTGCAACACCACTAAATCCCCTCAAGCCTTTTGTATAAACAACATAAAAGATCACCCCCATAAGCATTGCAGAAGCTAATACTTCAACAGGAAATATCAAAAATATTGGAAAGTCATAGTTTGGCATATTTACACCAAGATTTGCCTGTTCTCCAACAAAACTCAGAATAAAAAAAGAACCTAAAAAGGCACCAATTATTTCTGCTGTAAAATAATATACAACTTGGATTTTTGTAATGTGCCCAGTAATGTAATAACCGATAGTTACTGCTGGATTAAAATGAGCCAATGATATTTTTCCAAAAGCATACACACCAATGAGTAATGCAATAAAAGGAGCAAGAGCTGCAAATGGAATTCCTAACTTACCATCAAATACTTCAGCATCATAAACAATTGAACCAGTAGCAAAAACTACAAGGAGGAATGTTCCAATCAATTCTACAATAAAAATCTGTAAATTTGAATAAACCATTAATTGTATTCCTCAAGAGAATCAATCAGACTCATTACCTTAGTTTTAATTTGATCACGAATTTTTCGTACTTCATCTATTGATTTTTCATTTGGATCAGAAATATTCCAATCAAGTACTTCTTTAACAAATAATGACGGATGAGATTCTTTGTCCATACACCCCATGTTGATAGTTTTAAATGAACTTTCAATCATGTGATTAGATAATAGTTTTGGCTGTTGATCATTAAGATCAATTCCAATCTCGTTCATAACTTTAACAGATAATGGATTCAGTTGAAATGAAGGAGTTGTTCCAGCACTAATGACATTGAATTTTTTTGGTGCATGTTTTTTGAAAAATGCCTCAGCCATTTGGCTCCGTCCAGCATTTTCTACGCACACAAATAGGATATTTGTAATGCGAGTCATTAAATTAATATAAATATTAGTTTATATAAATTTAGGTTGATATGAATGGAATTAGTCTTTTAAAATGCATATGTGATGAAACAAGATTTGAAATTTTAGAATTATTACAGAAAAACAAGGAACTCTGCGTAAATGATTTTGTTAAGAAATTAAAAAAAGGTCAACCACTAGTATCACATCATCTAAAGACATTAAAAAAATGTGGAATTGTCAAATCAAGAGATGAAGGAAAAAAGGCTATGTATACAATTTCAAACAATCAATTATCAGAACTAATATCAAATGTCACAAAGACAAGCAAGGAAATTCCCGTTCTGTGCTCTGAGAACGCTTGTTGTTAAAATTTTTCAGTTCTTACTACGCCAACATCGCTTACATAAAGCACTAAAGCAAAATTGGCAAACATTGTTCTTGAGATCTCCTCGACAATTTCAGATAATTTATCTTCTCTCATAATTACTTCAACTTTGACATTTTTTTCATTTTTGAAGCCTTGACCACGTAAACCACGTGCTCCATTTCCTTCCACTTCATAAGTTGTGTATCCTGTAATGTTATGTTTTTTTAAAATTTCAATGATATTTTTTTGTGCAAGAATTTCACATGTGACAGTCAGTAGTTTTACTTTATAGAGTTTCATATCTAATTCCATGGGATATAATTGAATAAGTCTATCGATCCTTCAACATCATGTACAATAGATGAGACAATAAACATGATTGGCAGTAAGATAATAATGTTGTAAGGAAATGTAATACCTAATGCAGATGTAATGTAAAGGCTTGGTTTTGCTTCAGGTATTGCATGACGTAATATTGCAGGTGCTGCAATAAATGATGCACTAGCTAAAAGTAATCCAAATAAAACTGCACCACCTAAACTCAATCCTATTATGGTTGCAACTAAAACACCTATAATTCCATTAAATGTAGGCATGATTACAGCAAATGCAATAAGAAAAGCACCCACTTTTTTAAGATCACCCAACCTTTGACCAGCAATAATTCCCATCTCAATCATAAAAATAACTATAGCTCCTGTAAACATTTCATCAAATACAATTTTGATTGAGCTAAAACCTTCCTCACCAATGATGTAACCTATTACAATGCATCCAAGCAAAATAACTATTGCTTTACCAGTAATTGATTCATGTAATATCTGAGAAAGTTTTGTCTTGGTTTCCTGTATTCCAATTTCAATATCAGATACATCATCATTTGTGAAAGACTGTTTTTTTGCACGAATTTGTTTTGCGACTGCCATGTTTGTCAAAAATATTGCCATGATAAATGAGATTGGTTCTAAAACTGCCAGAATAGCTGCAAGATATCCCTCGGATGTAACACCTTGATTCTTGAGAAAAGACAAACCAACAGAAAAAGTTACAGCCCCTACTGCACCATAAGTTGATGCTAATGCATAAGAATCAAAGAGATTGAATTTTCCTAGTCTTCGTAGAATTTGATAATGATTCAAAGTGAATAAAAGTGAAATACCAATTGCGACTAACATAGGAATTAGCATATTCTCAAATCCAGCATTTCTCATCTCTATGCCTCCATGAAGTCCAATTGCCGCAAGAAGATAAATTGGTAAAAATTCTGAAATTGCTTCAGGTATTTTTAAATCAGATTTTATTCTGGCAGCAATAATTCCAAACAGAAAGAATAGAATTATTGGAGTAAGAAGATTTGATTGTATTAATTGTAAAATTTCCATTTGAATATTTCAAAAAAAAATTGCTGAAATAAAAATCAAGACGTTATTCCAAAATTAGACAAACAGGTAAATCAAATAGGTAAATCCAATTCCAAGTCCAGCACTACCAGGAATTGTAATAATCCATGCAAAGACGATTTGCCTCCCTACATTCCAACGTACCGCACGTTTTCTACGTGCAGCACCAGCACCCATGATAGTACCAGTAATGGCATGAGTTGTACTTGCAGGAATGCCAAGAACAGCAAAAACTGCCAACATCATTCCACCTGCAGTTTCTGCTGCAAATCCCTGATATGGTTTGAGTTTTACAATTTTTACACCAAGTGTTTTAATGACTTTGTATCCACCAAAGAAGGTACCTAGCCCCATTGCAGTAGCTGCTGCAAAGATTACCCATAGAGGCATTTCAAGTTCAGGGATCATTCCAGATGCAAACAAAATTAGAACGATAATTCCCATAGTTTTTTGTCCATCATTTGCTCCATGAGTTAGAGCAAACCAAGCTGAAGAAATTATTTGTAACCTGCCAAAAGTTTTGTTTACAACTGCAGGTCTACGATTAGCAAATATTGTAATTATTAATCCTGTCAGTAAAAAACCAAAAATCAGTCCACCAATTGGTGCAATAACAATTCCTGCAAAAATTTTACTCAGACCACCAAAAACTAATGTTTCAAATCCCAACCCTGCAATACCTGCACCCATTATTCCACCAACTAATGAATGACTGTTAGAAATTGGCAACCCAAAATATGTACACAGTACACTCCAGCTGATTGCACCTGCCAAGCCACCAATAATCATATAAACTGTAACGTCATCTGGATTCACAATTCCTTTTGCAATAGTTGTAGCAACTGCTACGCCAAAAATAAAAGGTCCTATAAAATTTGCAATTGCAGACATAGTTACTGCATGAATTGGTTTTAGAACACGTGTTCCAATAACTGTAGCAATAGAATTTGCTGAATCATTAAATCCATTTACAAAATCAAAGATTAATGCAACAATTATTGCTGCTATTGCTATTTCAATCATAGAGCCATCTTAAGTATATTTCAGAACAATATCTTCAATGACATCTGCAACATCCACACATCTGTCTGATGCAGTCTCCATTGTCTCATAGATATCTTTTAGTTTAATGATTTTGATTGCATCATCGCTCTCAAATAGCTCTTTGATTGCTTCTCTATACAGATCATCGACAACATGTTCAATCTTACCAGTATTTCTACAATGTTCAATCATATCTTTAGGATTTTTGATGTGTTTTAGATTTGAAATCATATACTCTACTTCTTTTGTTGCGTTGACTAGTTCCTGAGCCATTTGTTCACAGTATGGAGGAGGAGGAGTAGTGATTTTGTAGCTGTATATTCTTGCAGCAATACCATCCATAAAATCAATTACATCATCTATTTTTGATGCAATTCTTTGCATGTCCTCACGATCTAAGGGAGTGATGAATGTCTTGTTTAGTTCTGTAAATATGTCATGTGTTAAAATATCTGCTTCAGTTTCAAGTTTATGGATTTTTGCCGTATGTTCAGTATTATTAAGATCTGAGAATAAAACAACTACAGCTTCAGATGTTTCAACTGCTTTTTTTGCTAAATTATCAAGAATTGTTAAGAGTTCTTTTTCATTAGATTTTATCCAAGATAGCCACATTCCCATAATTATTCAAATGGGAATATAGAATTAAGGTTATTGAACATAAAGTCTATTGTACTATATAGAAACAGTTTATCCTTCACAATTTAACAGCAAATCATTTTGTGAGCCAGTTGTAGAATAGCATCTATCAGTACCATCACCACCATCAATATTATCAGAGCCAGAATTACCATAAATGAGATCATTACCTGATTGACCTTTTAGAATATCATTACCAGAATTTCCTTTAATTGTATCATCACCGTCACCTCCAGAAATTATATCATCACCAAAACCACCAAATATGCAATCATTTCCTTTACCGCCGAAAATGATATCATTTCCTGCCAATCCAAAAATTAGATCATCGCCATCTGTACCTTGAATTACATCATCTCCCTGAGTTCCCGTAATTAGATTATAATCTGAATAGAAATTTCCACAAGTCTTGACAGTAATTGTTTGTGATGTATTAGAATTATATCCAGAATTATCAAAGGCTACCCAAATAATTGTAGTTACACCTATACGAAATACATCAGGAGCACTGTTGATAATTACTTTGATTCCACTTTCATCTGTTGCAGTAGCCTCACCATACAAAACAGCAGTTAGCATATCTTCAGCCTCAACTTCCAATGAAGGTGGAGCAATAATTATCGGGTTAGTTTGATCTGGTAAGAGATCTTCAACTATTTCATCAGGAATCTCAACAGAATCAGCAATTACAGGTTTTTCATAAAATGTTGTTTCAAAAGATTTGATTTTGTGATTTGCAGAATCTACAACGAGTAATTCACCATTAATTCCAATTGCTATATCAGTGATATAATTAAATGAGTTTGAATATGGTCCTAGTTTATCAAATACGTTTAGTTTCAAATCAGAATTTTGAGACAAATGTAAAATTCTATCATTGGCAGAATTTACAATAAACATCTTACCTGTAGGATCAACAGTTATTGCTTCAGGAGAAAAAATGTAGTTTGAAGAATGAAATGGAAATGATTGAATTAATTCCCCATTGGGAGAAAATTTTTCAATCTTACTGTTTCCCCTATCAGCGACATACACATTTCCATCTACATCAATGTCAATTCCAATAATAGTAAGAAACTGACCGTCCCCAAGTCCACTCGAACCAAATGACATGATAAATTCCCCATCAGTAGAAAATGTTTGAATTCTTTGATTACCAGTATCAACCACAAATACAGTTCCATTGTTTACAGCTATTCCGTTTGGAAAGAGAAATTGGCCATCATAGCTTCCTTTTTGTCCCCATTCTGTAACAAATTCTCCATCAAGTGAAAATTTTTGAATTCTATTTAGATCACGGTCTGCAACATAAACAGAGTCATCATACACTGCAATTCCGGATGGATAATGAAATTCTCCAGATTGTTTTCCACTTTTGCCCCATTCAGTAATGTATTCGCCGTTACTTGAAAATTTCTGAACACGTTTGTTTCCTAAATCACTAACATAGATGCTGCCATCATCACCCACTGCAATAAATTGAGGATGTGAAAAATTTCCAGGACCGGTAATTCCAAATGAGCCCCATTCAGAGATATAATCATAATCACCTAATCCAAAGGAACTCTGTGCAAAAGAATTAGCTAATAGTAATACAGAAAACATCATTACTGCAAGAGATAATTTCAACAAATCATATTGACTGAATTATAGGAATATTACCATAGTTAGCAAATCTAACAATTTTTGTCAACTTTATGTTAAAATGGCTTGTTTACTTCACGTGTAAACACATAGCTTGCGAGGCCAATCATTACAAATACAAATGCAAAGAGGACAGCAAGGCTAAGTAATATTGGAATTCCACCTTCAGATACGCCGGTCATCATCTCTCTCACCAGTAAAACAGTGTATGTAACAGGATTTAGTTTTGCAATAGTAGCAAGCCAATCTGGAAGTAATTCCAATGGAAATAATGCAGGACTTAGCATAAACAATGGCATTCCAAGAAAATTAATTACACCCCAAAAGGTCTCTTGAGACTTTGCAGTGGCTGCAACCATTACAGATATTCCTGAAAATCCCAATGAAAACAAAATAACAATTCCCATGATTGGGATAATCATAATTGGATTTGGAAAATTAACTCCGATGGCCAATGCAATCCCTATAATCAAACTAGCTTGCAAAGCTGAAATCAAAGAAATTGCAAACATTTTACCAAGAGCAATTGCAGAACGAGAAATTGGAGAAATCAATGCCTTGTTCATAAAACCATATCGTCTATCCCATAATGTATTAACACCACCAAAGATACTAGTAAAAATTGCAGTAAGAATAATGACACCAGGTGTCATAAAATCAATATATTCTCCTTGAAACCCAACAGATTGAATCAGTGATTGAGTTCCAGAAAAAGTATTTCCAATTACGACAATCCAAATTGCAGGTTGAATTAATCTAATTAAAACACCACTTCGAGATTTTTTGTATCTCTTTATCTCCCTCCAAAAAATTGTATAAGTATCATACATCAAAGTATTCATGCACGTAACCTCTTCATTTTTGCATGTTCACGTCTTTGATTGAATCCAGAATCATCATCTCTAATTTCATGTCCAGTGTAAGAGATGAATACATCATCAAGGGTTGGTTGAGTCAAAGAGAGAGAAGTAATTTTGGTGTCAAGTTTTGATGAAATTTGAAAAATTTTTGGAATTACTTCTGTTCCATTTGATGCAAAAAGAGTAAGTTTAGAACCATCTTCATTAATTTTATTTACAAATTCAATTTTTTTAAGCTCAGATAAGAAGTAATCATGATTTTCACTTTCTTGCAATATTATTGAAATGACTTCGTTTCCCATTGCTTTTTTCAGATTTTTAGGAGAATCAATCACCTGAATCTTTCCACCATCAATTATCCCAATTCGATCACACAGTTGATCTGCTTCTTCCATATAGTGAGTTGTTAGAAATATTGTCATATCAAACTCAACATGGATTTTTTTTATATACTTCCAAATCTTTCTACGAGTTTGAATATCCAATCCAACAGTAGGCTCGTCAAGAAATAATACCTTGGGTCTATGCAAAAGGCCACCTGCAATATCCAATCTCTTTCTCATGCCGCCAGAATATGTACCAACAGATTTGTCTTGTTTGTCAGAGAGTTCAATTAGGTCTAAAACGTCATCTATTCTTTTGTCAATTTCGCCTTTTGGAATGTGATTAAGTTTTGCTTGCAGTAAAAGATTTTCTCTTCCAGTTAGATACTCATCAACAGTTGATTCTTGTTGAACATATCCAATATTTTCTCTGACTTGTTTTGGATTTGTTTTTACATCAAACCCAGAAATCAAAGCTTGCCCAGATGTTGGTTTTAACAATGTAGTAAGAATCATTATTGTAGTACTTTTTCCAGCACCATTAGGTCCCAAGAATCCAAAGATCTCTCCACTTTCAACTGATAAAGAGATATTATTAACAGCAATTACATCTCCAAATGATTTTGTGAGGGATTTGGTTTCTATTGAGTACAATACATTGATCGCATGTTTCAATTATAAATTGCTAAGTATTGATTCAATCGATCCTCATAAAAAATTTAAAGAGTAATTTTAGATTTACTTCATGAAAGGACTTTGTCATAAATGTCAGTCATCAAATGTAGAGATAACAATTCAAGATGGAATCCCTGTTTGTGCAATATGTACTAAAAAAACAGATTAATCAAAAAAGAGTGTTCTGAAAAAAGAATGTTAAAAGAAATTATTCAAGATTCTTGAATTCTTCTTTGGTCATTCTCAAAATGACTTTTTCCCCTATTCCCAAAATTTCTGATTTGGATAAAATCTTAGAATGCATCAAACCATAACTTATTTCAATTGATTCTAATTCATTGGTATCAGGATGTTTGTGTAATCGTTTTACTTTACCAATTTTATGACGATCAATATCAGTTACTGTAATTCCTGTTCTGATAGGAGGTCTGCTAAGAAGTAATGTTTCTTCAGAAAATTTGTCTATGTAATCCTCTGAAAGATAATAGTCTTTGTTAAATCCCTGATGGATTGTCACACCAGATACAGTAAGTGTGTCTTGGTTAATGTGTATGTGTTTAACTTTACCATATTCAATTCCCTGGCTGTCTATAACTTTTTTTCCAGTAAAGGAATCTGCGGTAACCAATTTGTTAGGCATTCCTTCTAGTTTTGTAGACATAAACTCAAATGAAAAGATTTGCTTATCATACCAAATATCAGAAATTCCTAGCAATGGGGTTAAATTACTTGACAGAAAAAAAATCATACATGGAGATAAAGGAAAAATTGTTTCGGCCAATTCTCACCACCAGAGGTAGAAAAACAGGAAAGCAGCATTCAGTAATGCTGCTTGCAGTAAACTACAAAGAAAAAATTTACTTTTCGAGACATAACCCAGACGGGGACTGGTTCAAAAATGTCTTGGTAAACCCAGAAGTAAAAATAGAATACAACAATTTTATTTTTTTAGGAAAAGCAAAATTAGTAACAGATGAAGAATTGAGTAAAAAAATTTCGCACTTAAAGTATCCAGGAGAAGGCAAAGCAAAAGAAAAGAGAGTGACAATTGAAGTTACACTTTATCCCACACAAGTTATTTAATCTAGGTTTTAGTGATTTCTAAAAGTAGTAAACACTAAATTCTAGCTGTTAAAAGAGGATAAAGAGAAATGAGTTCAAAAATAATTATTCCAGTTGCAGTAGTTATTTCGGTAATAGTTACAGCAGGAATAATGTACACAATTGGTTTTGATCAGCAACCACAAGTTTCACAAATACCTTCACCTGAAATAGTCCATGTTAACAAATCAGTATCAGAATATTTTGAGGGAACACAAGATATCAAAAAAATATCTTCACAAGAAGAATTAGAGGACATTCTTGAAGCGTCCATATTATTTGGTGGAAATTTCTATGATAATAGAATTCTCACAAGAAACATGATAGTTAATGATGCAGTGATATTTGAGACTGCAATGTCTGAGGGAGTGCCATCTCCAACGCTTTCAATAGCTAAAACAGAGTCTGAAAGTACAAACTATTCAACAACAAACGTTCAAGTTGCAAATGTTGATGAACCTGACTATCTAAAAAATGATTCAAAATATGTCTACATTGTATCTAGGAATACACTTACAATAATTGATGCATATCCAGCAGAGTCTGCAAAATTAATTCTCAAAATTGCACTAGATGTTGAATCACAGTATATCCAAAATATGTTCCTAAATGAGGATAGATTGGTGATATTTTACAATGGACAAAGCGATGATGAAATAATCCCACAGTTTGACTTTGTTCCACGCCGTTCTTACAATCCAATAACCCATGCACTAATTATTGATGTCTCAGATAAAGAAATTCCAACTATTCTCAAAGACTATTCCATTGATGGTCATTTTAGAGATGCACGAATGATTGGAGATTATGTATACTTTGTAACTAACAGTAACATTAACTATCAATATCCAAGACTCCCAATAATTATGGAGAATTCAATTCGAATCATGACTCCAGACGCATTTTACTTTGATAATGTAGAACAGTTTTCAAACTTTAACACACTAACTGCAATTGATATATTTGGAGATACAATAAATTCAGAAACATTTCTTATGGGATATACCGGAGCATTTTATGTCTCAGAAGATAATTTTTACTTAACTTATCAGCAAAGTATGCCATTTGGATTTTATGAAAATTCATCACGAGATAGATTCTTTGATGTTATAGTTCCATTATTACCAAATAACATTCAGAGTGAAATTAAAACAATTCAAAATGATTCTTCAATGAATGCATCTACAAAATGGATAAAAATCTCAGAATTGATGCAAAAGTCATACAATGAGATGGACAAAGTATCCAAAGAAAAATTGTTTGAGAAAATTAGAGACGCACTAAATGAATATGATGTAAAGATACAGGAAGAGACAAGAAAGACAATAATTCACAAAATATCAATCGACGAGGGCAAAATAGAATATGTTGCAAAAGGCTCAGTTCCAGGTAGACTGCTAAATCAATTCTCTATGGATCAAAGTGGAGATAGATTTAGAGTTGCAACAACTACTGAATACTATACACAGTATCAAGGAACTGTTCGTGCAAATGCAGTTTATGTCTTAGATGAACAACTAAACATGGTAGGAGGACTAGACCAAATTGCGCCTGATGAAAGCATTTTTTCTGCTAGATTCATTGGAGATAGACTTTACTTGGTAACATTTCAACAAATTGACCCGTTCTTTGTAATTGATCTATCAACGGATACTCCAAAGATTCTAGGAGAGTTAAAAATTCCAGGATTTTCAAACTATTTGCACCCATATGATGAAGATCACATTATTGGAATTGGTAGAGATGTAAAAGAGATAGAAGAAGGAAGAGTTCAGCAATTGGGAATTAAAATTGCTTTATTCAATGTTGCAGATGTTAGTAATCCAAAAGTTGTAGATGATGTAATCATAGGGAACAGTTCCACATATTCAGAGGCATTAAACAACCACAAGGCATTTTTCTTTGATAAAACAAGAGGAATTCTCTCAATTCCAATTAGTGGAGATTCAAAAAACTTGAATGAAATTTCAAGTTCCAAGATGTTTGCACCTGATTACAATCGCTGGAATGGATTCTATGTATTTGATTTGGACAGTTCAGATGGATTCATCCTTAAAGGAACCGTTACCCACTCTGCTGATGATTCACGCTATTACGGAATGGGAAATGCAAGAACATTCTATATTGAGGATATTTTGTATACTGCATCAGATAGATATCTAAAGATGAATTCCTTGAACAATTTACAAGAAGTCAATTCAATTAAACTAGAAAACACTGGAAAATTTATTGAATATCTTGAGGAAGAGATTCTACGTTAAGTCATACTAGATGAATTATTGTTGTAAGTCCTCTTCTGTCAAATTCAATATCATTCTCAAATTCACTGACAGTTACTGTGAATGAGATAACATCACGTTGTTTGGCATTTTCTGCATGAAGTTTTAGATGTATATCCATCATTTCAAATTCTTCAGTTGGTAAACTGATTTCATCAAAATATGCCCCACAAGTTGATTCAATTCTAAATCTATCATTCTTAAAATGAAATCCAAGTTTCATTTTTCTTCCCTTTCTGCCACTTGCTTTAACCACAACATCAATGATTCCAGGTTTTGTCTCAGTATAGCTAGATTTCTGATTTATAAAAACTCCAATCTCAAGTGGTTTGCCGGCTGTCGATTCAGCCATCTTTTGGATTCCATCATTCATAACAATATCAACTGCTTTGATAGATTGAGCAACCTTTGCAATCCATTCATTTGTTCTTGTAATGGTTGCATGAACTTCTGCACGCCTTCTTTTGTCTTCATCATCAGGCAATTTGTAATATTCAATCCATTCCTCGTAGTTATGAGAGATATCTTCAATGAAATCAATACAAGTTCGTCTGTATTCATCAACATTAGTGGTTCTTTCGGATTCATCATCAGTTCTCACACCGTCATAGTCCTGTGGCATTGCCATACTCAGCTTTAAACGAAGTTCTAAAAAAACTAACCTTGACATAAAATTAATGGTTATAATAGGAATTTTCACAGGATATAATGATGATGTTTTCTGAATTGGTTTCTGATCTTCAAGTTCAACTAAAAAGAGACATGGCACAAATCAGGTTCCTTCTAAAGAAAAATCAAGGGATTGGATATACTAGAATTGTAGATATTGGCAAAGAAGTTGGTAAAAAGTACAATATCAAACTAGTAGTGAACTTTCCTAAAGAGGGAAGAATAGATGAATTTGATATGTATGGAAAAAGGGATTTGAGTTTGATTATTGATTATGAACGAAAAAGATTTCCAATTGATAGAGAGTTAATCAAACAAAAGGCAAAAGATTTGCTTGGAGATGTACAAACTGAGGATGCCTACATGTATGAAGGTAAAGAAGGAGTTAGAATATTCACAGATGATTGGAAGATTGACATCTTACCTCATTCATTGCATGTCTGGACAGAATTTAATGAAAATGTAACATCATTTTGTGATTGGTTAATGGAAAATGTTTACCAGATGAAAAAGAAGGAATAATTTTAGAGATTTTTAAGTTCTTCAAGTAAATCTTGGGCCTGATAGTTTTTTGGTTCTAATTTTATAATTTGTTTACAACAGTCTATTGCTTTATCTTTTTGTTGTAGGGCCAAATGAACATCAGTTTTGAGTTTAAGTGTCTCGACATCATTGTTGTCTAGTTGAACTGCTTTTTCATAATATGGAAGTGCTTTTTTTGCATCTTCCAAAATAAAGTAAACTCCGCCCATAATGAACATAAAATCAGGATCGTCAGAGAATTTAGATTCCAAACTATTTCCAAGTTCAATAGCCTCCACATATTCACCTTCTTTGATTAATTTCTTCAGACGGCGTTTTGGAAATCTAAAAAGGCTTACCATTATTACTTCATTGTTTTTTCTAAGATTTTATCAATTTGAATGTAGATAATATCAAGAAATGCTCATTATTCCTTCTTTGATTAAGAATTGAATTCCTTGTACAAAGGAGTTATCATCAATGGAGCCGTCTGCCCACCAACCTGCGTTGTTCTTAATCCAAGATGGGATTTCATTTGTGTCACTACCAGAACCTTGTGAAGTAAAAGGAATTTGCATTATTCTTTCTTTGATTAAGAATTGAATTCCTTGTACAAAGGAGTTATCATCAATGGAGCCGTCTGCCCACCAACCTGCGTTGTTCTTAATCCAAGATGGGATTTTAGGTGATGAAATGAGTGGATTCTTATCGATTTCAATTTCAATAGTAGCATATCCACCTTTTTTTGGATCAGGTACTTGATATTCTGGTCCTGTACCATGAACAAATATGACATAGCGTACAAGTCCTGCTTTTTCTTCTATTGGAAGAAGAATATGAACCTGGCCGAATCCATTAAACAAGTCATCTTTCCCAAGGTCTTCCGCATATGAGCGTAGTCTGGTGCCATTCTCATCCACAACCCAAATATCATAATGAAGTTGATCAATAAATTCAACATCGTTGTATTGACTCTTGAAATTTATTTTCCAGTCAATATCACAGCCCTCCATAGGAAATTCTGGAGAATAATTATACTGAATCATCATGGTGTTTGTGTTTGTAGAAACACGACCACTAACATATTCATGAAATATTGTAGGGCATCCCAATAACTTTTGTTTTGGAATTGTTTCTACAACATCTTCGAAAGGATCATCCATCACATTTTCTTTATAATCTAACAAAAGGTATTGATGCATTATTGGAGCAATGCCGGTGGTAACCCATGCATAAGTTAATGCTTTGACTGGGTAAGGAAACTCATCCACTATCCAGATTTTATTAAAATTACCACTATACCAACCAACAACAACGGTATCAACAGTTCCTGCAGGAGTAGTTATTGTTTCTACACCTACAGTAGTTAATTGAGCACCACCAATTGCACCTATCTTTCCCCATGCGACAGCTCTGAAATCTTGTGGTCCATGAATTCTATCACCTTCATTTCCTGTAGCAAAAGCACCTAACCAAGCCAAGGAAGACTTGAATGCTATAGCATAATGAAAAAGATCATCATCAAATGTTATAGGCTCAGGGGAAATTTTACCAAGGCCCATTGAACCTTTGATGATCTTCTTGCCATCAATGATTACAACTCGTGTATCCCACAATGTTTCAGTTTCATATGGTATGGTTCCCTTGATCCACAGTTTCAATTTAATCGGTGAACAGTCATTAAGATCTAATTCACACAAAGAATACTCAAAATAATCTCCTGCTTTGAGACCCTCACCCAAATACCATGAGCCATCAACATCAACACCGCCTGTTGTAGCTACACCCTGACCATAAGAAAAATTTGCAAACCCAAAACTAGAGATAATAGTCAAGAATAGAAATACGATAATAAATCGATTCACAACAATAATGATGAAATATCCTAGTTAAACGTTATTCAGATTTGAAAAATAAGAAAAATTGATAGCAATATGTAATTCAAATAAGCAAATATAGAGGAAAATTTATTGGAATTCAGAAATGTGTAAATGTCAAAAAGTTAACTTGTATGAAGTAGAGTATAAAATGGATGGAATGACGGTAGTTCCAACACACAAGAACTGTGGTTTTGCATTAGATGGAAAACAAGCAGACAAGTTTCAAAAAGAATTGGTAAAATCTTGGGGCTTTGAGGAAGAAGAAGATTAAATTAAAAAATAAAAAATAAGTTTGTAATTAACCGGCTTTTGCTAGTTGCCCAACAGCTTCTTTACAAACGTCGGTTGTACATTGGCAATCTGCACTGCATATACAAGCGCCTTGCATTGCACAATCACATGAGTAATCAGGATCGCCACTATCGGCTTCGCAACCACATGCTTGATCTACCATGACAAACCAGTAATCCTACTTGTTTTAAATGTTAGTACAAAAGACTGGAAAATTACGCCTTCGAAACGATTTCAAGTATATCATTACAGGATTTCTGCACAAGTTCTGCTTGCTGCAATAATAGATTAGAATCAGACTCGATATCAAAGGCAATCTTCAAAATATGGATAAGATCTTGCTCTCTGTTCAAAGTATCCTTGATTTTCACAAAATTCATTTTGTTGATATAACCAAAATAAAAGTAACAGTCAGAGAGCATTGAGTTTTTTAAAAAGAAATCATGTTTTTGTTGAATAATTAGAGAATGGTTATTTTTTTCTACCAAATCAGAAAACCCAATAGTTGATTTTAGCATACGTTCAAGCAAAGTTGGAGTGGACCTCTCAATTCCAACTGTTTGAGTTACAACTGAGATATGTTTATTGATAGTGCTCTTTTTTAATTTTCGAAGTAGGTCTAGCATATGAGAAGGACTTGATCTTTGTTGGTTTAGAGAAGATATGGCATCAGCTAAATAGTAAGAAGCACATTTTTGCCAGCATGGAGCAAATATATCAGACATTTGAATTGCTTCTTTAGTTTTTTGACAACAAAACATCGATTCAATCAAACAATTTTTTGCAAAATCAGTGAAGAGTAAAGAACGTTTTTCTTTGATTTTTGACAATAGCATTCTCAAATCCCATGATTCATCATGAATAATTTGCAGTTTGTCGTATTGGAGAAGTTTTTTTGATAGAGTTTCAGATAAAGATGCGTGGTGAATGATTACAAATTCATCTCCAGATTTGATAATTTTTTCTGATTCTAATTTTCCATCAAAAACAACAATATCATACACACATGAATCAAAATGAAAATCAAAAATTCTACAACCACCCAACCCAATTGGAAAATCTGATAATCTATTTTCTACTACAAATTTGTCGATATCCATGTAATTGGTATCTTTGATTTTTCTATAAAGGAATCAACTTAGAAAGTTTTACAAACTCATTCAAGCATTTCCTTTAAATTGAGATTGAGATTGTTTTTTATCAGGCTCCTATAGTGTAGTCCGGTTAAGCATTTTGGCTTCTCAAGCCAAAGACTCGGGTTCAAATCCCGATGGGAGCATTAC
>JADFLN010000026.1 GCA_022564385.1 Nitrososphaerota archaeon
AGAGAAAATCTATTGTGTATATTTGAAACATCATCTGGAGCTTTTTGCATTGTCTTTTCACGGAGCTAGAAAGAGATCGATTAACCATGAAACTATAATTAAACTGATAGGAATTGATACTACAATTTTTGGATCTATTTTGAATCCCTTTGTCTCATCTTCAAAAAATCTCATGAGACCACCACTTGATGCTGGAAGTGGTGCTGCTTTGCTTTTCTTACTACTCATAATGATTCAAAATCCCAAATTTTAACATAAAAACCTTATTCCTATAACAAAATTTAGGTAAATACAAAAAATCCCCTTTGAGTTGAATTGTAGGTTTGCTGCTTATTGCTTTTTCTTTATTTTTTCTATAGTTTCCAACAACAAATTGATCGATTTTAGAATCTCCTGCTGTTTTTCATGGTTATTTTCCTGTTCTAGTTCTTTTGATATGGATTCCAGCTTTTTTTCAAGAGTTTCTTCTAAGGTTGATTTTGCTCCTTGCTGAGTTTTTTCTTTTGGAATGTCTTTTTTTTCAGGTTCACGTCCACAACTAATACATAATGCATGTCCATCTTTCATCACTCTGACCCCTTTACAATATGGACAATGTTCACTAAGCAATGTTCCACCATTTAGTAACATTTCAGCAGCTTTTTTTGTGAGACCTTTTGACATTGTTTTTCTTTGATTTTCTATCTAAAAAATTAGATTGTTTTTAATTATTAATTGATATCCAAAGAAGGCTTAATAGTGCGTATAATTGAATTGAGTTCGAACGAATGGCAGTAATTTGTAATACTTGTGGTCTTCCAGATGACTTGTGTGCTTGTGGTGAACTTGCCAAAGACAGCACAAAAATTATAATTCGATTAGAAACCAGACGATTTAGAAAAAAGGGTACAATGATCGAGGGATTAGATCCTAAAATAAATAATTTAGGATCTGTTGCTAGGGATCTCAAAAACAAATATGCTTGTGGTGGAACTGCCAAAGAAGGATATATTTTCTTACAAGGTGATCATAGGGATACCATCAAAGAAACTTTGGTCGGATTAGGATTTTCTGCAGATAGCATAGAACTACATTAGAACAAATTGCAAAATTCAAACAAAATTCTTCAAGCTCTTGGAATTCCTTTCACTGCATTGTTATCTGTACTTTTTGGCTTACTTCTAATTTCATTCCCCATAGGAATTTTTGTTGTTTTTGAAAGTGAAATTGGTGGTGATATCAATTATGAATATCCTTTTACTCATTTAGAACTTTTTGATGGAACCGAAATGTATCAAGCTCCAATTGATGTTAGTATTGGTGATGCGTTTGTTATATTGTGGACTTTTTATGTTGTAATTTTTGTAATTGCTATGTTGGGTCCAAAACATGGATTTTTAAAATCTCTTTCATTGATTATATCTTTTGGAAAATTTGATTCCAAATCAAACTATCTGATTAGTGTGACAACATGGTTTTCAATTTTGATTTTCATTTCTATATTGATTAATTTTATTCAAGAACAATTTGATATTGTAACTATTCCTCCTCCTGTTGAAAATGATCTAATCCAATTTTTTTATGTAAGTGTTGCTCCACTGGTAGAAGAATTTGGGTTTCGTATAATCTTGATTGGAGTTCCTGTATTTTTTATTTTTTCTCAAAAAACTTCTGCAAAATATTTTATTGAATGTTTGTGGAATCCATCTACTTTAGATATTCCCAATTCTAAAAAAGTATTTTCCTTAATCATTTTTGTTGGCATTGTTTTTGGTTTTGCACATATCGCTTTAGGTGAACCTTGGAGTGAAGGTAAATTTGCTCAAGCTGTAGCAAGTGGAATTATTTTAGGATGGGTTTATCTTAGATATGGTTTTGTATCTTCTCTTTTGATTCACTGGGCTACAAATTATTTTATATTTTCATATGCACTTTTTATTTCTCAGTTAAATTATATTTCAATTGAGGATGCGTTTTCTCATTCATTAATGTCATCCTTGGAATTACTATTTTTGGTTACAGGTGTTCTATCAATTTGTATATTATTTGTACGTAAATTTTATTCTAAAAAAGTATATGATTTAGAGATTTAGGGCTACTTTCAAGCCTTTGTATCTATTTCTAATTGTAACCTCAGTTACTCCTGCTGCTTCAGCTATGTCTCTCTGTGTTTTGTTTTCTCCATTTGTAACACATGCAACATATAGTGCAGCAGCTGCCAATCCCATAGGATCCTTTCCTGCAGAAATTTTGAGTTCTTCAGCGGCCTCTAAAATTTGACTTGCTTTTCTTTTTGTTTTTTCAGACAATCCCGCTTTGCTTGCAATTCTTGCAATACATTTGACTGGATTAACCACTGGCATTTTCAAATTAAGTTCTCTTAATAAAAGACGATAACACCGAGCAATGTCTTTTCGTTTAATGTTACTTGCTTGCCCAACGTCTTTTAATGTTCTAGGAGTTTCTGTATCTCTACATGCTGCATAGAGTGCTGATGCAATTAATGCTGAAATGGATCGTCCTCTAACAAGTCCTTTTTCAACTGCTTTTCTGTAAATGTATGCTGCTTTTTCAATAACTGCATCTCCTACTACCAGTTTGTCTTTTAGTCTATCTAATTCACTAAATGCTTGTCTAAAGTTTCTATCTACTGGCTCATGAACTTGACTTCTACTGTCCCAAGTTCTGAGTCTCTCAATTGTACTTTTCATAGCAGCAGTAAGTGGTTTTCCAGTTGAATCTCTATTTTGAGGATTGATGACAGTTGCTAATCCCATGTCATGCATGGCAAGTGAAGTTGGAACTCCTGTTCTACTTTTGTTTTCACCCTCGTTTGAGAATGATCTCCATTCTGGTCCCGACTCATCTACTTTATCTGTAATTACAAATCCACACTTTCCACAAAAATTCTCACCCGTATTCGCATCTGTAACTAGAGTACCTTGTCCACATCTTGGACATTTGTCCTTTGTATTCGCAGTTTTAACCATTTTACTTCACAAAACATTTTATGATGATATTTAACATTTTCTAATTCATTACTTATAAGTTTGTTGATGATTAGATGTACAAAACTCTTTTTTGCTATTTTTTTTGATAAATTCAATTAGTTTATTTCTAAAATTTTTTTAATTTTTTCTGCAATCTGAGGCTTTTCATTTTGTTCTAACAAAAATTCCAAATCTTCAGTATTATCTACATCCCACATGATTCTTTTCACAAAAACCATTGCAACATTTAGTGTGTGCTTTTTTGCAGTATTCATATGAATCTTGTAACTGTCCTCATCATAGTGTGTCTCCATCAGATCTACAGGCATCCTCACAAGTGCATTAGTCCCATCAAATCTTCTTGATGGCACAACAATTGCAAAATTAGGTGACGCCTGGAAGTTTAGCATAAAGTCAATATCCTGAGTTTTGATGTATGGGATATCTTGAGGAAATACAATTGAAGCATCAAAATTATTCTCTAAAAGATACTTGTCTGCAAGCGCAACTGCACTATTGACACTTTCTTCTTTTTCATCAATTATGGTAATTGTGTTGAATTTTTTTCCAATATCAATTGCTTTTCCCTCTTTTGTTACTAAGATTGTTTTTTCAATTTGTGGTGATATTGATATTGTATGTAGAATTTCTTCTAACATTACTCTACACAAGTCTTCTATTTGATGTGGAGATAAATCTAAACGACTCTTTGCATTAGAGAAAGTCTTTACAGGAATAATTGCTGCAATTTTCAAGTTATACGTGTACTTGTTTTAAGATGAAATTTGCTAATGCGTCTTCACCTAATTTATTTTTCATAGTAATTTTTGTTTCAAAAACTTTAATGTCTAAACTCTGAATTTTCTTTACCAACATTTTATCTTTAGTATCTACAATGATATTTGAACAAACATCAGAATACATTTTTGCTAATCCATATGCGTTTGATTCTATTCCTGCTGCTTGCATGTATTTTGCAGCAGGTCCACTAATTGCATTATCTCCAATTAATGGGCTAACTGCTACAACTTTTTTCTTTACCTTTGATAATTCTTTTCTAATTCCTTTGATCTGAAGCATTGGCCCAATTGATGTGAGTGGATTTCCTGGAGCTAAAATTATCATATCCGCATCATGTATTGCATTAACAGCTTCAGGATTTGGACGCGCTTTCTCTGCTCCAATATATTGAATTCCTAAGATTGGATCTTTTCCTCTATATTTGACCCAGTATTCTTGCAAATGTAATTCTCCTTTATCTGTAGTTATCCTTGTTTCAATAGTGTTATCTGTAACAGGTATGATATTTGCAGCAACTGCAAATTTCTCACACATCCATTTTGTAATGTCGCTTAAATTTTTTCCATTTTTTAGCATGTTTGTTCTAATTAGATGTGTTGCAGCATCTCTATCTCCTATTCTAAACCAAGTTGGTTCTCCAAAAACTTCCATTTGACGTAAAAAGTTGAATGTGTCTTTTTTTATTCCCCAACCTTTTTCTTGATCAAGCAGATCTGCTAAGCCATAAACAATAGTGTCGATGTCTGGACATACATAGAGTCCATAAAGCCAATAATTGTCTCCTACATTGCTAATTACATTGACTTTTTGTTCTTGAGAAACTATGCCTCTAACTAGCTTAACTGAACCTGTCCCACCTGCTAAAATTGTAATCATACCATTTTCTCCTAAAACTGCAAAGTCTTCTTACATTACTCCATATTACTTTTTCAAAAAACACCGATCAATATTTCGGATAAGTTTATTACTTTAATAATCATTATTTTTTCGTGTCTAGGGCAATATTATTAACAATTTTGCTAGCAGGTCTCATTATTATAGGTACAAGTGCTCCTGCATGGGCTGCACAATTAGATGCTAGAATTAACCCAAATAATGAATTATCTCCGTTTAAAATGAGTTATCTCAAAACTATCTTTCTCGAATACCCAAACGGTGGAAATCTATCTGATGAATTACGTGGGAAAGTATGGACAATATCTGGAACTGCTGATTCATCAAATCCTGGAGTTCAAAATCTAATAGCTAAACTTAATCAAAAAATTCTTTCTGATGGAAGCCAAGTAATAATTTCAGACTTGAATGTCACTTATGATATACATCTTAAAGCAAGAGAATTCAGTACATCAATTGATTACAAAGTAATCATAGAAGGAACATTAACTAATTATGTTATTACAAAAGATACTCAGAAAACTTTGATTGATTTAGGTTGGAGAGGATTAAGCGTTAATGATGAAATTGTAATTGACGGTGTAGAGATCAACATCCCAATAAACATACTTAGAGACCGAGAGCCTAATGTCTATACGATCTTTGCTGGAACTGAAGCAGAAGATGTTCTTAACAGACCTCTCATTAATGCAGACTTTATCTTAGAACAACCAATGACTAACTGGCACTTTTTGTTTGATCCAACAGGAATCAACGTAGATGCTGGAACATTTGGATTAGATGAAAGCATAACCGGATTTGTCGTCTCTGTCTGGACTATGGGAGAAAGCAGTATTAGAGAAGGAATACAGATTGAAAAAATCTATGAAGCAAAAATAATGTCTGACCAAAAATATAGTGTTAGAAGTGTACAATCAGCTGATCAAGGTAGCTTAGCAGCAATTGGTTTTGGCGCATTAGATACATTAGGTGATCTTGAAATTGCGGGTATTACTCCAACTTCGCCAACTGGATATGCAACAACTTCAACTGGTGGATTTCCAACTATGATAGTTTATGGTATGGCAGGAATGGCAGCTCTTGGAGGAATTGGATTTTTTATTAAAAGTAGCAGATCACTCAAAAAGATTCCACAAGGTCAACAAGGAATTGATCCTAGTAGATTAGTAGGTTATCAAACTAGTGAATCATCTGGTGGGTATCACACCAATAGGGGTGAGGCTCAATTAAGAGATGACGCTGATTATCAAAAAACCCGAAGTGTTTATGCAGACACTTCACAACAAAGTCCTCCACCGCAACAAAGCCCACCACCACAAGCAGCAACCCCTACTATGATAGATCAAGCCTGTGGATGCGAAGCAGATAGTGGTGATCCTGATTATTCATGTGATTGTGCAATGCAAGGTCATTGTATTTGTAGTGCAGATTGTAAATGTGCAACAGACGTTTGTAAAGAAGCTGTTGGACAACTGTAGCAAGATATCTAATTACAATCTTATTTTTTATTTTTAAAAAAAATTATGTGTGCTGGGAGTAACCCTCCTTCTGTTTTCACGATATTTCGCTTTGCAGCCTACCTGAACTTAGTACAGGAACCTTGAGTTCTGTTTGGCCTTGCTCCATGTGGGTCGGCTTTTTTCATTCCTTTTATGGAAATCTCAGGTTTTGCCATCATTGTGCGCCATATTGGATTTTTTTCTGTTCCGTTGCCAATCATCTCTGATTATCTATCTCCAGATCACATTTCCTGTATGGAGGGAGGAGTTTCCTCTGCCGTAGCAGCGTGTCGTGCTCCAGCTCACATAGAAATAATATTCCTTTATTGCATTTGAGTTTTACTTTTCATGTTTTGTGCCTGTAATGAACAAAGTTCCAAATTCTCTTTTCCATTTCTTTTTATTTTTTAAATCTTTGAAATGTTTTGTTTTTACTTTAAATCCTGCATTTTGAAAAAATTCCCTCCATTCTTTTTTTGAATGAAGATGCATCTGTATTTTCATTATATTTGCCCATCTGACAGTTGCCTTGTTATCCGAGTAAAAGTCAATTCCACAAAAAAATTGTCCTCGAGGTTTCAACAATTTATAGATTTTCCTAATTGCCACTTCTATCGAGTCTGCATAGTAAAGTGATTCCATTGAAAAAATAATATCAAATTTTCCTTTGTAATTCCAAGATTCAACATCAGTATGAAAAAATTCTTCTTTATTATTATCCTGTTTCTTTTTTGCTTGAGTAATCATTTTTTTACTTTTATCAATTCCTATAGATTTTTTACAATTCTTTTCTTTTGCAATTTTTCTTACTACCCATCCATTTCCGCATCCAACATCAAGAAATGTAAATGATTCCTCAAATGATATCGTTTGGAAAAATTTTGAGACATTATTACTATGCTCCTTTTCCATTAATTCTGCTTTGCCATTTTGGGCCCACTTATCAAACGTTTTTCTAACTCCATCCATGATTAATTTTTTCCTTTCACTAAATTGAATAATTGTCTTACAGCAAGTTTTGGATGGTGTGTTGCTAGTTTTATCATATTGGACAACCCAAAATCAGCTTTTATGAAATCAATAAATTCTTCAGCTTTTAGTTCTTTGATGATGTCTAATTCTTTGTCCCACTCTTCGTCAGATAAATTCATCCATCGATCCTGAACTTTTCCTGCAGATTTAATTTTTGATTCAATCTCCTTTCTCCAGTTTTTTTCATATGGATAAAGTGCTGATTCATCTGTCTTTCCAGATTTTATGGCATCTGATGACACTTTTCCTGCCACTCTTCCGAATTTTATTGCGTATCTTATTCCTTCTAAAACAAGTGGATTTGCTTGTCCTGCTGAATCTCCTACGAGTATCAAATTATTAAAAACTGTTTTTCTCGACAACCCGTCATTTGGAATTAATCCATAATGGAATTCTATTGGTGTTATTTTTCCTAGTTTTTTAATTGGACCTGGTTTATTCTTTATTAATTCTTCTAGTCTTTTCGTTGGGTCAATTTTTGATTCTGGTTTTCCAATACCTACTCCAATTCTTACAATGTTGTTTCCTAACGGAAAAATCCATGCATATCCTGCAGGTGAATATTGTTTTCCTACCATTAACCACCACGTTTCAGAATCTACATTATCTACTCTTGCTTCGTATTCAGCTCCTACTCCAAATCTTTTCCATTGAGTTACAAAACCCATTGCTTTACAAACTGTTGAAGGAAACCCACTTGCATCAATTACTACTTTGGAATGAAATATCATTTTTCCATTAGGTCCAACTCCACTTACTCCTACAATATCTCCCCTGTCATTTTTTATAACTTCATTAACATTAATTTTAACAAAAATAACTGCACCTGCTTTTTCTGCCTCGTGTGCAAGCCATCTGTATGTTTTTCTTACATCTAAAACTGCTGCTCTTGGAATTGAATCACTGATAGTAATTTCATTATTTGGTGAACAAAACGAAAAATTTTTGATTGGATTAAAACAATCATCCGGAATTCCAAACTCTTTGATATTTTGAATCCATGTTACTCCACTGGTTCTAACTGTCTCTGCAATTGAATTTTCTTTTTCAAGTAATGCTACTTTAATTCCATTTTTTGCAGCTGTTAGTGCTGCAGATGATCCTGCTGGACCACCACCTACAACTATCAAATCATAATAATATTCTTCTGACAATTAACTTGAATCATTTGACCTAGGATATAATTTTGAGGTATGCTGAGGGAATTATTTTTTTAAAATAGCTGTACCTGCAGTGTCGTGCTCTCTTTCTGAATCAAAAGTTTCCATATGTTCTAGGTCTCTATGCATAAAACTGTAAGTTTTTCCCTCATCTTTTCTACAGAATTTTGAATGAATTTTTTCTTCTATCTTTAATGTGGTTTCATTTTCATGAAATAGACGTTTCCCACAATCAGGACATATGAATTCAGGCATAAATTAATTTTGTACTAAATCTATTTAGATGTTTACTGATTTGTAATTTATTGTGAATGAATCTGAAATCTCATCTTTTGTTATGTGGTCAGTAGTTACTGGAATTATAATGATAATTGCTGGACTAAGTTATCGTGTATATTTGAGAGGAAAGAGTCATGCGATCTCTTCATCTTGAAAAAAAGGGGTTACGTGGACTAGCAATTGCTGAAAGTTTTAGACAAAATTCTTCAAAATCTATCTTTGCTGGAATTGTAATGCGGCAAGATTTTGTAATTGATGGTTTTGTCTTTGGAAGTGCAACATTGGAAGGTGATGATGCTACTGATACAATCTTGAAGATGTATGATGAACTTCAGAGACCTGATATTAGTTATCTATTGATCTCTGGTTTGATAGTGTCCATGTATAATATAATTAACATCAAAAAATTATATGATTCTATAAAAATTCCAATAATTGGAATATCTTACAATGATTCTCTGGGAATTGAAGATGCACTCAAACATCATTTTCCAAATTCATTTGAATCAAAAATATCTGCATATCAAAAATTGGGTAAGCGAGAAAAAATTACATTATGTACATCTTTTGATGTTTTTGTCAGAAAAGAAGGTTGTACTTTAGGTGATGTAAAACATCTTCTAAATAAATTAACATTACATGGTTCTGTTCCAGAACCTATTCGAGTATCCCAATTACTTGCAAAAAAATTACTTCAAAAGTGATTAGCCCTCTGAAGCTGTTTTACCACCATCAACATTTAGAATAATTCCTGTAACCCAATTTGCCTCGTCTGATGCTAAATAGAGCGCTGCGTTTGCAACATCTAATGGTTCTCCAATTCTGGCAAGTGGCAATCTTTCCTCTAGAACCTTTCTAGCTTGAGGATCATCAAGATATGGCTTTATCATCCCTGAATTGATAATACCTGGATTGACACAATTACATCTAATGTTCCTTCTTGCATATTCTATCGCAATTGATTTTGTAAACATCGAAATTGCTGCCTTTGTGGCAGAATATACTGCCAAGTGAACTCTTGGAATTGCTCTTTCACTTGAAATGGAACCAATGTTTATAATTACGCCACTTTTGACATCTGACATTTTTGAAAGCACAGCTTTTGTCATATGAAATGCACCTAACAAGTTTATGTCAATAAGTTTTTTAATTTCTGAATCTTTCATATCATGAAAATGCACTGGTTCATTAATTGCTCCTGCGTTGTTCACTAAAATATCTATTTTACCATATGTGTCCATAATTTGATTTACAGCTTGTAAAACTTGTGACTCATCAGTCAAATCACATGTTATTGATACTGTAGAATCTTCATTACCAACTTCTTTTCTGGTTTTCTCTAACCCCTCTAGGTTTCTTGCAACTAATACAACTCTTGCTCCCTCTTCTGCAAATCTCTTCACAATTCCTTTACCTATGTCACTTGATGCACCTGTAACAATTGCAACTTTGTCATTTAATCGCATAAAATCTATCTACTGTTATAACTTATAGAATTTTTGTTTGGCTCCATTCGTAAATTTGATTTTATTTGAGATCATTAATTTTTTTAATGTATTTGATAATTCCTGTATAGTCTATTTCACCAAATCCCTCTTTAATGGCATTTTCATATACCTCTTCTGCTTTTTTGATCATTGGAAGTTCAATTCCTAATGATTTTGCAGCACTTGTGATAATGCTAATGTCTTTTTTTAGATTAACAAGTGTGAATGTTGCATCAAATTTACCATCAATCATCTTGAATGCCTTTTTTTCACTCATTCCAGTCTTGAAATATGTCGAGTTTAAAATCTCCAGAAAAATTTTTGGATCTACATTTGTCTTTTCAACAAGAATAATTCCCTCCGATAATGCAAGTGCAAGCATGGTTATTTGTAGATTCATAGCTAGTTTAACAGAGTGGGCTACACCACTTTCTCCTAGAAAGAAGACTTTGTTTGCAATTTTTTCAAAAACATTTTTACAATGATCAAAACTTTCTCTGTTTCCTGATGCCATCATGATTAACTCTCCTGTAATGGCAACATTTGGTCCACCCATTACTGGAATGTCTAATTTATGGATTTTATGTTCTTGAAATTTTCTTGTAATATTTTTGGATTCTACTGGGTCTATTGTACTCATATCTGCAACAATTAATTTCTCGTGCCTTCCATCTATGATTCCGTCTTTTTCAAATGAGATTTTTTTTACTGCGATTGCGTCTTTTACCACTATGATGATTAATTCTGAATTTTCTGCAACCTCTTTTGGTGTTGTAACATCCTTCGCTCCTTTTTCTCTTGCTTGTTTTGTTTTATCTTTTGTTCTGTTGTATACTGTTACTTCAAAACCTGAATCTAGTAAGTGTAATGCAACTGCATTCCCTAACATTCCAAGCCCAATAATTCCTATTTTTTTCATCTATATTTACTCCTCCAAATTGTAAATTTAATGACGTTCTTCATTTTGAATTTCCCATTGATTGTTTCCAAATCTTGATACTACAAATTCTAATTGACCTATTGTTTTACTTCCTCTCTTGACTTTTGCAAAATCAAATTTTTTCATTCTAAAAACTTTTTCTTTTGGTTTGTATCCGCCTTCAATAACTTTTATCTTGAATCGTTTACTTGCTTTGATGATCAATTTTCTTGCAATTTGTACATCCCCCATCCATGAAAACATTTCAAAATCCCCAAAATTTTCAGTAGAAATGTTATAACCGTATAATCTTGCTTCAAGTTTTTTACCTTTAGATTTTACTTGTCCATTTAACCATGTAATTACTTCTTCCCCATGACCTTTTTCAAATCCAAATGTTTCTGAAATTGTCATCTAGCAAAATTTACCATATCAAACCATAATAATCATTGTTAAACTAAAATACTGATTTAACCCTGAAATTTCATGATTACAATTGATTGTAAGGATGTTTTATCAATAAAAAATGAATTAATTATTTATGTTTCAGATCAAGCCGCAGCTATTCCTACACTGAACCATCATCAATTTTCTCTATCCACTTTTGACGATGATGAAGTTATTGATACTAATCGTGTCATTACTTCAATCAAAGAATTTTTAGATTCAATTGGAGAAGGTCACAATTTTGCTGTAATATCAAAGAATGAAATTATAATCATCAAATCTATCACTGGCAAAATCATCGAGCGAAGTACCGTGACTCAATCTGATATGTTTTCATGTACACACTGTGGGTTTGTAACCCGATATGAGGTTGAACTTAAAACTCATATGCTAATACATTATCTTTGAATCTCTTTGGAAATTTTGAAATCTAATTTTATGTATCTCGATTTTCAGCAAGATCTTTATAAACAAAAACCCACAAGAATGATTGTGATAAAACCTTCAAAAAATAATGTAACAAAGGTTTACTGTGAAAAATGTGATTTAATTTTTGAATCACGTGATAAATTTGAAAAGCATTTTGATAGACATTCATCAAATGTTACTTGTGAGGTGTGCCCAATTGACATTGTTATCTCAAAGTTTGTAAATATGTTTAAACGACAATTCTCACGTAATTTGGAATAAGTTTTTTTAACCAACTCTAATTATTTAGTTTATGAATAAAAAAGGCGTAGTCATAGGCGTCATTATTGTGGCAATTATTGCAGGATTAGCAGCATCATATTCGTCATCTCCATCTGAAACTGTAAATCTCGATATGGGGAGAACACATGGTACTATCTCTACGGCTATGGGCTCCCCAATTTTAGGTGATACTTCTGCACCACTCACTATTGTAGAATTTGGTGATTATCAATGTGAACAATGTTATGCATGGTTTCATGAAACAAAACCTGCAATAGTTAGAGATTATATTGATACTGGAAAAGCAAATCTAGTTTTTGTTGATTTGGCATTTTTGGGAAGAGATTCTATTCCTGCTTCTATGGCAACATATTGTGCCGAAGACCAAGGAATGTATTGGGAATACCACAACATCCTTTACAATTCACAAGAATCAATTGATAATGGTTGGGCAAATTCAGAAAGACTAAAAGCTTTTGCATTTAGCTTAGACCTTGATATGGAACTGTTTGAAAGTTGTCTTGATTCTGAAAAATATTCTAAACGTGTACAGTATAACATACAACAAGCAAAAGCAAATGGTGTGAGGGGAACTCCTGGATTCTTCATTGTAGGTCCTAATGAACAACAACAAATTGGTGGGGCACAACCTTTCTCAGTCTTTAAGCAAATCTTGGATTCTATGATCTAAATGGTACAAACAATCAAACTTGTATATTCTAATTTCAAATATGTTGTCTTAGCGTCTACAATTTTTGTATCAATGATGATTGGGTTGTTGATCCTATCGGAGTATATTTTCTTAGAACCTTATGTTGTTGCACATCTTCCTTCTGGAAGTGAATTGGGGTTTCTACTTATTGTACTACTTTCAGCATTGTCTGCGTTAGTAATCCCAATGAACATATTTCGAATTAGTGTCCTTAAAAGTTCAAAACAAAAAATGGGTGGAGGAATTTTTGGTTCAATTATTGGCACTGCTGCTGGTGCATGTAGCTGTGGGCCAGTTGGGTTTGCGGTAATCTCTACATTTGGTTCTGTGGGGGCTACTGCAACTGCATTTTTGACAAATTATGAGATCCCAATCAGAATAATTGCTATTGCAATTCTAATAATCACATATTTTACAACTGTGAAATCTCTCAAAGTTGAATGTAAACTAAATCCTTGATCCTAATGCATTAGAAATTACCAATTAGACAAACATTTGCTTTTTAATTTTGGTTCAAATTCAACAAAAACAGTCTTTATGTATTTATTCTAGAGTAGTAAATGACATCATTTACAAAGCTTTGAAATAATCCCTAGTTTGTTTTGTATATGATGAAACTCTGATCGTACAAAGACTCATTGACTGCTTTATAAAAAATAACAAACTCAAATATAACTAATTATGAAAACCTCATAATCTTTTATTAATTATAGCAAATGGCTAAAGTTTGATATGTTAAAACTGGTAGATTATGAGATGATGTATTGTTTAGTTTGAGAAAATCACTTACACAAAGACTAGTGTTTCTATTTATCATAACTACTGTAGTTCCTATTATTATTGCAGGCATTCTAACATTTAGTCTTGCAAGTGAAAGTCTACAAAATGAAAATTTTTCAAAATTAGATGTCATTGCAAAATTAAAAGTAAATACAATAGAAAGTATTTTTGGAGAAATAAAATCCGATACCATTATTGCCCAAAAATATCTTAATGTTAGAACAAACTTACCAATTATTTTTCAGCATTATGACGATGTCCTAAATCCTCAATATATTGATGCAAAAAAGAAACTAGATGAACAATTTTTTGGGTACTTGAATGAAAAAACACTTGTAGATGATATTATTTTGTTGGATAAAAATGGAATTTTTGTTTATCATGCTGGGAAAAATATTTCAAAATGGTTTGGGCTTGAATTTTCTTTTATCGATTCGATAATTTTAGAATCTGCAAAAAATGAGCAACAATTCACAACGATTTTTCTTAATAAATCTTATAAATCGGAGGCATCAATGTTTTCAATAATTTCAATTTATAATGTTAATGATGAATTCATAGGATATTTTGTGTTAGATCTTAACATGAATGAAATTTTTGATTTAATTCAAGACACAACTGGACTTGGTACAACTGGTGAGACATTGCTCGGAATTAAAATAGACAACTATGCGGTATTTATCAACCCATTAAAATACGATCATAACGCATCATTCACTAAAAAAATTGCATTAGATGATGAAATTGCTCGTCCTATTAGAGAAGCGGTTCAAGGAATAGAGGGGGCAGATCTGACAATAGATTATAGAGCAACCCCGATCATTGCAGTTTGGAAGTATATCCCATCTTTAGATTGGGGAATAGTGGCAAAGATTGATCAGACTGAAGTATTTTCACCAATTAATTCATTACAGCAAAGTAATGTCTTGCTAGCTGTTGTATTTACCATAATTGTAGGGATTGTGGGTTTTATAGTATCCAAAAATATTGCAAAACCAATTTTAAAATTAAAAGAAAATGCTGAATTGATTTCACTAGGTAATCATCCAAAACCTATTCCTGCAAAAGGACATGATGAACTAGCATCATTTATCAAAACATTCAATCAAATGTCACTGGAACTCTTTAACTCTAGAAAATCCCTTGAAGATTTTAGACGAGCGTTAGATAAATCAACTACTGTAACAATGACTGATAACGATGGAATTATTACTTTTGTAAACGATAAGTTTTGTCAACTTTCAAAGTATTCTAGAGATGAATTAGTTGGGAAAAACCATAGAATAATGAAATCGGGTTATCATTCTAATGAGTTTTATGCAAATATGTGGAATACCATAAAAAATAAACAAATTTGGTATGGATTGATAAAAAACAAGGACAAAAACGGAGAATATTTCTGGCTAGATAGCGTCATTGTGCCTATTTTAAATGAAGATGGACACATTGAACAATTTCTAAGCATTAGAAAAGATGTTACTCAACAAAAAATACTAGAATCTGAAATAATACAAAAAGAACGATTCTCAGCTATAGGTGAATTGTCTGCACGACTTGCACATGATATTAGAAATCCATTAGCCATAATCAAAACTTCTCACGAAAATCTACTGTCACTAAAAGATGATTCTAAATCGTTTGAAAAAGCATTGAAACGAACAAGTCGTGCCATTGACAGAATATCTCATCAAATTGATGGAGTAATGGATTTTCTTAGAGATTCTGAATTACACCTTGAAGTAATACATCTTAAAGAAATGTTTCATCAACTTGTTTCTGAATCTAATATTCCTGATAGAATCAAAGTCAATTTACCTAAAAATGATATGACCATACTAGCTGATAGAATAAAACTAAACTCATTATTTTCTAATTTGATAATGAACGCACTTCAAGCAATCAAAGATAAGGGAACCATCACAATCAGGATTTCTTCTATGTCAAATGATATGATAAAAATTGAAATGGAAGATGATGGAATTCCAATCCCTGAAAATGATGTTGGGAAAATATTTGATCCTTTATTCACAACAAAGCAAATGGGAACAGGATTGGGTCTTGCAAGTTGTAAGAATATTGTAGAACAACATCATGGGACTATTTCGGTAAAAAGTAATCCTGTAATATTTAAAATAATTTTCCCAAGTGGGATATGAAACATATGTAAATACTATGATTTTTTAATATTTATTTATGGGCAATCAAATTCTCTTAATTGATGATGATGTTGATTTATTGGAATCATTTGAAGAGTCTTTACAACTAGTAGGATATGCTGTAATTACAGCTACTAGTGGTGAAAATGGGTTAAAACTGTTTATTGAGAATGATCCTTGTATTGTTTTTTCAGATGTTAAAATGCCTGAAATGGATGGGTATGAATTATTTTTAAAGATCCGAAAATTTAATCCTTCAGCAAAAGTAGTGCTAATTACAGGTTATGAAGATGAAGAAAAAACAAATATTGCAAAAAATAATGGTCTTTTAGATGTATTAAGTAAACCTATTTCCATAAACACATTAAGTGATACAATAAAAAAAAATGGTTACTAAGTTTGATTTATACTTCTTACCTTCACTTGTGTTCAAACTATTGCTAATTTTGGTGAGTGTGCCCCGCAGAACTGAATCTCATGTAAGACCTTGACGGTAATATTTAGCGATCTGCTAAAAAATCAAAAGTGACTTTTTGTATCAAATATGCACCAACTAGACAAA
>JADFLN010000027.1 GCA_022564385.1 Nitrososphaerota archaeon
GGCTTGCATTCAACCTTGTATTGATTTTTGGACATACAATTCAATGTATCCAAATTTATGAGATATTCTCAGCAGGATGCTCAATCTTATAATTATTTAATTTCAAATATGATGCAAGCATTATCATTAATGCTCCAACCACAACCATTATTCCAGAAGTAATCATATTTTGTGAATTTGTATTTCCAAATTCTACTTGTAATTTAATTGAATTTTTAGAAATATTTTCAATATTTAGTGAATATTTTCCAGTGTTTTCAAAGTCAAAATACATAACTGACATTTTTGTATGAACACTTTGTTCTGAAATTATATTTTTATTATTATCAAAAACCTGAATAAATAATTCTTCACCTGAATATTCAGTAATGAAAGTTTTGTAATATCCAATGTCTTTTCCCTCAAAATCTAATTTAATATTATGAGAATTAGATGGCTCTAGCAAAAATTCTTCTAAAATTCTATTCCCTTCTAGAAATATTATTGTAGTCCAAATTATTCCTATAACACAAAGTGTAATTCCAATCTTGATTAATGATATTTTCAATTCAATATTTTTTTAATTTATTTGATTAATAAGATATCTAAAGGGCTCGGAGGGCTTCGATCCCTCGACCTAGCGGTTCGAAGCCGCTCGCACTATCCAGACTGTGCAACGAGTCCAAAGAAGTAAGATTTTAACAGGCCTAAATATTTGTCTAGATGCTTTGAAAGTCTCCAAAAAAATTATAGGTGTTGAATATGCAATTAGAGATATAGTTCTAGCTGCAAGAAAAGTGGAACAAACGGGAATGCACGTTGATTATCTCAATATTGGTGATCCTGTACAATTTGGTTTTCAACCACCAAACAATGTGAAACAAGCTTTGATTGATGCAATTAACAAAGGAGAAAATTTTTATTCTTCATCTGAAGGTCTATTAGAATTAAGACAAGAGATTGCTAAAAAAGAAAATGCTAAAGGACTATCAATTTCAGCTGAAGAAATTCTAGTTACTAATGGTGTTTCTGAAGGACTAGACATGGTAATTTCTGCAATTGTAGAAGAAGGTGATGAGGTACTTTTACCAGGACCCTACTATCCACCATATGCATCATATGTAAGACTACATGGTGGAATTCCTGTAGAGTTTATAGTTGACTTGAAAAATTCTACACCTGATATTGATGATGTTAAGTCTAAAATTACTTCAAAGACAGTTGCAATATGTTTGATTAGTCCAAACAATCCAACTGGTGTAGTCTTTAATGAAAACTCACTCAAAGAATTAGTAGAGATTGCTAATCAACATAATATCTACATAATATGTGATGAAATTTATGATCAAATTGTTTTTGATGAAAAATTTGTGGGAATTGGTAAAGTTGCTGGAGATTCACCGGTAATTATCCTAAACGGATTCTCAAAAGTTCATCTTATGTCTGGCTGGAGAATTGGATATATTGCATTTAACCAATCACCACAACTTGAAGCAATCAAAGAACATCTTCCAAAACTTGCAAGAGTTAGAATTGCAACAAATCTTCCAGTGCAATATGCAGCTTTAGAATCACTTCGTGGTCCTCAAGATTATATCCGTAGCTTTGTTGCAGAAATTAAAAAACGTAGAGACTTGGTTGTAAAACGTCTTAATGAAATGCCTGGAATTTCCTGCCCAACTCCACAAGGTGCATTTTATGCATTTCCAAAGATTGAAGACAATAGATTTGGTACAGATAAAGAATTTGTTATAAAACTTCTAGAAACAAAAGGTGTACTTACTGTTCACGGTTCTGGATTTGGTAAACAATATGGAAGCGGACATTTCAGACTTGTTTATCTTTCTAGTCTTGAAATATTAGATTCTGCAATGAATAAAATTGAAGATTTTGTTAGTCAGTAATTCCAAACTGAAAATTTTTCAGGAATTATTTCTATAATACAGTTTGTATCCTCAAGTAATTCTTTTGCAGATTTGTTCTCAAGCGTCTTGAAGTATCTTAAAAGAATTTTTTTTGTAATTGTTCTTACTTTGTTATTTTCTAGAATTAATTTAGCGTTTCCTTGTCCCATAACTCCATAAATGTTTGGAGCATTGATACCTACATCAACACAAAAACCAACACGTTTGTTTATTTTTGTATTTTGTGCCTTTTTTGTCCTAGTGTTTGTTCCTATGTAGATCTTTTTTCCACTATACAAATACCAAACAGGTACAATATGTGGAGTTTTATTTTTATCAATTGTTGCAAGTCGTAATACTTTTTGTGATTTTAGAAATTCATCTCTTTTGTTCATGCTTTCTAAATCCTAATGCTATCATAAAAATCCCAAATCCTAACATTGCCATTGAAACTTTTTCATTTGTAATTTCTCCATTTAACAAAAAATCTTGAACAAATTCTGGTCCCCAGAGTATTAATTGTCTGATTAGACCAATTACTGCTACTACAGAAAATAGTACACCCATTGCTGAAAACCAATTTCTTCCTCGTCTGTAGTATTCGTGACTCATGATTAATGAAAAAAATATACTCAGACAATTTTAATGCCAGGATTTTTAATTTTATTTCTTATCATTGCATTAAGTAGAAGTGGTGTAGAAATTTCTGAAAGATAAGATAACTCTCCTGGGCCCAAGTAAATTGGTCTTAGTCCTTTAATTTCGTTAATCAATCCATTTACCACTTGAACAGATTCATCATCATCTCCACATACAAAGATATCATAATCAAGTTCCAATTTTGGATTGACAAGTTTCTTTTCAGAAATTACATGGAAAGCTGAAACAAGTTTTGATTTGTTCTTCATATGTTTTGATACTAGTTGATATGAAAATGGTTTGTTTTCTTTAATTGGAATGAATTCAAATCCAACATCCGTTTTAGTCATTGGAACAATTGGAGACACAACAACACAACTATCTTTGATCTCATGTAATATTGCAGAACATACAGAATCAATATTTTCATATGGGATTGATAAAATCAAAACATCACTTTCTTTTGCAACTGAAACATTATCACTTCCAGAAATTGTTCCCTTTATTTCTCCAAATGCTTCTTTGGCAAGATTAGTATATTCTACTGCTGAATCTGAGGCTCTTGCAGCATCTCTAGAACCAATAATAATATCATGGTTTTGTGACCATCTTAAAGCAAAACCTTTACCCATTCCACCAGTTCCACCAATAATTCCTATTTTCATGATAATCTATCTGACAATGTTATTATTATCTCTATTTAAGTTTCGATCAAGTTGGGGCAAATAATTTTCCTTAGACATGGTCAAGCAAAAAATAACACTGAACGAATTTTAGCTGGTAGAACAGAGGGTGTCCCATTAACTGATACTGGAATTAAACAATCTGAATACACTGCTGAATTACTTGAACATATGAATATTTCTGCAATTTATTCAAGTCCAATAGAAAGAGCAAAACATACTGCAGAAATTGTTGGAAAACATAACTCACTTGATATTACAATTGATGATCGTCTAAATGAACTTGACATGGGAAAATTTACTGGCATGCCATATGATGAAATTTTTAAAAGTCATGGTAATGTCTTTATGAAATTTTATAATAGTGATCTTGAGATTGCTCATAATGGCGTAGAAACTTTTCCTGATGTCAAAAAACGAATTCTAGGAATTGTTGATTATATAATTGAAAAACATCCTGATCAGAATATTTTGCTTGTAACTCATATGGATCCAATCAAAGCAATGCTTTCAACTATCGTTGATCTATCTCCAACCAATCTCTTTGAATTAATAATAGCAAATGCTTCTCTTAACATCTTTAGAGAAAAGGACAGAAAATTTTCACTTTCAGGACTTAATGTGATGGATCCATCACGTTTCAATCAAGGTTGGTAATTAGTAATCTTGAAAACCCTTAAATAGAAAAAATAGGTTTTGTGACTTAATCGCTAATGAAAAGGATGATTGGATTATTCTTAGTATTGGCAGTTTTAGTAATAATTCCTGCTATAGACCTAGCATTTGCTGCAGGTGACGAGCCTGGAGAATATCTTGATCGTAGAGTGATTATTTGGAATTTGTTCTTTAGATTGATGGCTGTTGCATTTACTGTTGGTGCCGTAGTATCGGGAACACTGATTTGGTTGGTTTGGAGGTTCAGAGAATCTAATCCAAAAGCAAAACCAACCCCATATGAGGGAACTGACTGGTAGAAATGAGTGGACACTCTAACATGCCTGAATGGATTTACATTGCAGTTGTAGTTGCATTAATGACTTGGGTTGGAGCAGAAGCATGGAATGCAGAAAGACTTGTGGAACACGTTCCTGAAGGTGCTGAAGTAATCAAAGTCACCGCGCAACAGTGGTTCTGGACTTTTGAACATGAAGATGGAACAAAAGAAATTGGTGAACTACACGTTGAAGTCGGAAAGGCATACAAATTTGAGATAGAATCAAAAGATGTAATCCACTCTTTTAACATCCATGATTATGTTGTTTTGATGGATGCAGTCCCAGGTCGAGTTAATACTGTATGGTTTGCTCCAACTGAAGTAGGAGAACATGCTATTCAATGCAGAGAATACTGTGGATTACTTCACTATAACATGCGCGGAACACTATATGTGGAGGAGCAATCATCTTGATAACATTATTATCACAACTTTCCATCGTTTCAAATGAGGAAATTAACTAATGGTTCTAGAATTTCAAAAGCCACGTCCAATTTGGCAAATCATGTTTTCAACACATCACACTGATATTGGTTTACTTTATCTAATTTTATCACTAGCATTCTTGTTCTTAGGTGGTTCATTAGCACTTGCAATCAGAGCAGAGTTATTCTTTCCTAATATTGAAGGGACTGGACAAATTATTGCAGATTCAATGACCTTTAACAGAATCTTTACTGTTCACGGTACAACACTAATCTTCTTATTTATCATTCCTTTTGCATCTGCAGTTGGAAATTACTTTGTTCCAATTATGGTTAGATACAAAGACATGGCATATCCAAAACTTAATGCAATTGCATTTTGGATGATTCCACCTGCTGCTGTACTCGTCTGGTTAGGCTTTGCAGACTTTACTTGGTACGCACAACCGCCGTACTCTATCATTAGTGCTCCAGGTCCAGCAGCTGACATGTGGATATTTGGACTAAAGATTTTGGGTATTTCATCAGTACTTGGTGCCATTAATTTTGTAGTTACAATTCTCAAATGTAAGCATCCAGACATGTCAATTGGACAAGTCCCGCTTCTAGCTTGGTCATTCCTAGTAACATCTTGTATCATTATTGTTGCAATTCCAACATTTGCTGCAGCACTTTTGATGCTTCTAACTGATAGACTGGGTCTTAGTGGATTCTTTAATCCTGCAATGGGTGGTGATCCAATTGCATATTCACACTTGTTCTGGTTTACATTTCATCCCGAGGTATACGTCTTGGTACTTCCAGCAATTGGTATGATGTATGAAATCATTCCAAGATTCTCAAGGAAACCAATCTACAGCTATAACTCTGGAGTCTTTGCGTTTGTGTTGTTAGCAATTGTTGCTTTTTCATCATGGGCACACCACATGTTTGCAACAGGAATGTCATTTACTGAAAAAACAGTCTTTATGGTAGGAACTCTTGCAGCTGTTCCAGCATCTGCCATGCATGTATTCAACTTTATTGCAACAATGTGGAATGGCAGAATCAAATTCGCAACACCAATGATGTGGGCAGTTGGGGGAATGGCTTTGTTCTTCGCTGCAGGTGCGGGTGGTGTAGTTAATAGCGCAATGCCATTAGACTTTTCAACACATGATTCATACTGGGTAGTTGGCCATTTCCACCTCTTTGTGATGGGTACTATTGCATTTGCATCAATTGGGTTTGTTTACTACATGTTCCCATATGTCACAGGTAGAATGTATAATGAAACTGCGGGCAAGGCACACTTTGTCTTGTCTTTTGTAGGCACAGTATTAGTGTTCTTCACACAACACGTTCTTGGCTTGTATGGAATGCCAAGGAGAGTTTTTGATTATCCGCCAATTCCAGAATGGATTGCCATGAACCAGATTGCATCTGTCGGTGCAATGATTATTGGTACAAGTATGGTAATCTTCTTGATAAATATGATTTATAGTTCAGCAAAAGGAGAACTTGCAAATATTGAAGATCCATTCGGTCTAGGTGGAAAGTACTACTATCCTTTCGAGGCAAAGAATCCACATCATTAGGATAAAGAAATGAGTGACAAAACAGAACACACAGCAAACGAATCAGAACATCAAGTATACAGAACAACTCCAGAAAGAACTGGGAAAATGATGATCATAATGTTAGGTATTTGCATTGTTGGTGCAATAGTATTCTTTTCAATGTGGGACTATTGGATTGCAACTCCTGCTCCAGTTGTGGCAATGATGGCAGGAGAAGCAGAACATGCTGCACCAGCTGCAGCAACTGGAAAGACCATTACCCAAGATCTTACATTCATTGAATCAACTGACTTTAGGACTTTGGCATTTAATGCGTTGCCGAATGAGGCAGGTCATAACCCAACAATTCAAATGAACGTTGGAGATACAGTTATCTTTAATGTAGACAATGGCGGAATATCATTCCACTCATTTGGTGTTACAAAAGCTGATGAGGGCTTTGCAGGAATTATTCCAGGAAGTGAAATCGGTGCTGCATCAAATCCATTAAAACCCGGAGAAGGTGGCTCTTCTGAATTTGTTGCAGGTGAAGAAGGAACTTACTACTACATCTGTACAGTTCCTGGTCATAGAGAACAAGGAATGGTTGGAGAAATTATTATAGGTCCTGCACAAGGTGGCTCTTCTGGCATAGCAGCAGATCCAACAGGTGTATCTCATGAGTTTACTTTGAACTTTGTAGAATCATCTGACTTTAGGACTTTGGCATTTAATGCGTTACCTGATGAAGATGATCATAATCCAGAAATCCGAGTAAATTCTGGTGACGAGGTAACTATTACTGTCGCTAACATGGGTAAATCATTCCACGCATTTGGAGTTGTTTCAAACCCTGAAGATTTTAACAGTGTAATTTGGGACTCTGCAATTGCTGCAATGGCTAGTCCTCTAAAACCAGGCGAGAGTGGCAGTACTACTTTCGTTGCTGGCGCCCCTGGAACTTACTACTACATCTGTACAATTCCGGGACATGCATTACAAGGTATGCAAGGCAGCTTTATAGTAGAATAATTTTGGCAATTCAATATCTTGCATTAGTAACATTGATTGTTTTGTATTCGTTAATGTTTATTGGAGGATATGTATCAGCAGCTGGACTTGGCTTGACTTGTCCTGATTGGCCATTATGTCCAGGTGGGATATTACCTACTGAAGAATATTTTATTGAATGGACTCATAGATTAGTTGCTGCTACCACAGGAGCACTGGTAATTGCAACTATGGTTGCCTGTCTAATTAATAAGAATGCTGACTTTAAGATCAAAGTTACAAGCTCACTTGGTACTGTGCTTGTTATTACTCAAATCACTCTTGGTGCCTTAGTAATTGATCTACAACTTCATGCAGTTTTAGTTGCTATTCATTTGGGAATTGGAGTATTATTATTCGCACTGGTGTTGTTAACTACTTTATTTGCATTTAGAATCTCTAGAGCTTCTATCGAGTCCCAAGTTTAATTTTTTTTGTATAGTAAACATATCCAACAGTTACTGCAAGAAATAAAGCACCTATACTTATTGCAATAAAGAAGATATATCCAAATGGGTTTTGTGTTCCCATGTTAAATGTATAAGTTACGACTATTTGATTTTCTCCAATGTCATACAAGTCAACCTTTACAATATGATTTCCTGAATTTTTCCATACATAATCCAAGTCCCAATGAGAACCTTCTATGGATCTTGGAGGTATTGTATCTATTAGTTCTTCATTATAGTAAATTTTAATTCCCATTCTAAATCTATCAACTTCTTCATAGTCGAATCCTTCAGTTACTCTTACCAAAAATTGAGACGGTTCACCAATTTCGGGAAATTCTGGTAATGTGGCTACCTGCACTCTAAAACCTGCTTCGAATTTCTCTCCAGAGTTAAACATTGAATGAGCATCAGCATCAACAAATATTGAGATGGATGAAAGTAACAAAATAAAGATTAAAAAAAATGATCGCTTTTTAGTCATTTAGATTATTATTCAAAGGATGAATATATTATCAATCAATTTTTTTCAAAAATCTTCAAAACCTTTAAATCCTAATCGACGAAAATCTGATCCGTTGACTATAGTTACAAAATCTATTGACATCAAAGTACCTGTAGATAATGTTTTTACCTATTTTGCACGACCAGAACACATTTCTGACCAAATTAAAACTGATACAGTCGGAATGACTGTCATTCCTATGGATATCAAAGAAGGAATGGGTGTAGGTACAACCTTTAGAATTATCGGTGACTTTAGTGGTAAACGTCTAGAGTGGGATTGTGAGACAACTGAATTTATTAGAAATGAAAAGATATCTGCAAAGCAAATTGCAGGTCCTTTTAAGAGATGGCAAATTACCAATGAATTCAAATCATTAGGTGATAATCTTACTAGAGTAACAATGTCCGTAGATTATGCAATGCCATTTGGTCCACTAGGAGCAATTTTGGATAAAGCAAAATTTGCCAAAACTGCTGAGAAAGGTATGGAGACTGCTCTTTACAACGTTAGAGGTTTACTAGAAGGAAATGGTTCAATTCCTGTATACATTACACTAGATGCATACAGAAAAATTCTTATCGAAAAGAAAAAGATGAATGATGTTCCAGTCTCAACTGTAATTACTGCAATTCTTGAAAAGTATAATGAAATAGAATCTAAAGTACAAAACTAAATTTTCCTTTATTTTACAATCTTAAGATTAATAACAACTCTGGGTTTATCGATTTTTGTGGGTCTATGGCGCAGCCAGGTAGCGCACCGGACTCTTAATCCGGTTGTCGAGGGTCCGAATCCCTCTAGACCCGTTTTTAATTAGTATTAAATATTTTTTAAATCTACAAAACTGTATACAATGAAAATACAATTTTTAAAAATAAATAAAAATTACAGTTTTCTTAATAGAGTGAACCTAACTTTATCAGGTTCTATATCTTCATGCATATCTACATCGCTAACAATTTTTACATTGTAGTTTATCCATCTTTCATGCATGTTACGAAATTTATGATTTTCATCAATTTGTTTTTCTGTTTTTTCAAATTTCTCACAATTCATTATGTATTTTGTAGCTACTCTGTACATTTCTGCAACTCCTTTTTCTAATGTATCATCATCTAAATAATTCAATAACTGATGTGTAAAAACAAAATCTATTGAAGAATCCTCAAATGGCAAGTCTGTAATTGATCCCTTCTTAAAATTTCCACTAGGAAGTTTCTTTTTTGCTATATCTAAAGCATTGTCATTTAGATCAATTCCATGAATTTGATATTCATCAGTAAATAATCTTAAATCTATTCCAGTTCCACATCCAACCTCTAGAATACTTGTACATTTCAAAGAAGTAGCCAAATCCTTTGTATACTTTGCAAATTCTTCATTGTATCTTTTTTCATTCTCATCTGCATATTTATCCCAAAATTCTTTATTGTAACTCATATAGAATTTTCAAACAACACTCTATTTGATACTAATTGTTTAGTGCTGACATTTGCATGGAACAAGTTTTGTATCAAAAGTACAATCATGTGGCCCATCTGATTTTCCCTGTGTTGGAATCTCTTTCATACAGTCTTCATGGCGTCCTTTTCTGCAAAACCAACAGATTTCCTGAGTATCACCAGTAGCACATGAATCCATAATATCTAATCATTTTTGTGTGTAAAAAACTTCCTGAAAAATTAGATAAACGTTAACCATGGCAAAAATCTTTCATCTTTACCCATTACTACACTAGAAAATGATTTTTGTAATGCTTTTGTAATTTCTCCCATCTTACCATTTCCAATCTTTACTTTGTCTACCTGTGTAACTGACTTTACCTCAGCGGCTGTCCCTGTCATGAAAATTTCATCGGCTGTATAGAGATCATCTCTTTCTAGATCTCGTTCAATTACAAAATCATCATTTTCTTCAATAATTTGGATAACGCTATCTCTCGTAATTCCCTCTAATCCACCTGCTGAAAGAGGCGGTGTTAGTATACTATCGTCTTTTACAATAAATATATTTTCAGCACTTCCTTCTGCAATTTTTCCAGAATAATTTAACATAATTGCTTCGTCATAGCCATTTTCTAATGCTTCAACTCTTGCAAGTGCTGCATTTGAATAATTAGCTGCTGCTTTTGCTTGCATTGGTTGAGATCTTGAATCAATTTTTATCCAACTTGAAATTTTACATTTTGCTCCAGAGAATTTACCTGCTTTTGATTCTCCCATCTTCCATGCCCAACATGCAATTGAAACGTCTACTTTATTTTGAGTAGGAGTTAGTCCCATTGTTCCATAACCATAATATGCTAATGGTCTAATGTAGCATTCTTTTAGTTCACTAGACTTTACAGTTTTTATTATAGCATTTGAAATTTCTTTTTTTGAGAATTGCATCTTCATTGAATACAATTTTGCAGATTTGAAGAATCTATCAATATGTTCTGGTAGTCTAAATATTGCAGAGCCATTTGGTGTGTTATAACATCTGATTCCTTCAAAGATTGATGTTGAATAATGTAATGCGTGAGTTAGTACATGTACTTTGGCATCTTTGAACGGTACTAACTTTCCATTCATCCATATTTTGCCAATCTCTTTCATAGGAGAGAGAAAAAACTCTACTAATTTAAAGAATTATTTTTTTTAAATGTAGTTTTTCTTAATTTGGAAACTACATATCAGACAAATAACAAATTCTAGTATGGAGTGGATTTTAGGTTTTGTTGCAATAATTTTTCTTCTAGTAGGCTTGGTTGGTCAGGCATTTGAAATGAGAAAGATTCGTTTGGCTACATACAAAGATGGAGAATTGGCCTCAGCAAATATTTTCATGAATAAGAAGAACTTCAAATGGTATGCATTACTTGGTATTGGAATAATTCTTTGGTATGTATCTGAGCGTATGTACACTTAACTATATAGATCATCTCTAAAAATAGAATGCCCCTCTTTTGTGATGGAAAACAAATTGTAACTAGAGATTAATTTGTAGTTTGTTTGTTGCACATTTCTTATATTTTTCTATTTTGACAATAGTTTGATTTACGGATGAACATTTACTTGACTAATGAAATAAAACAAGATTTTGAGCGCTACAAAAAATTATCTTTAAAATTAATTCATGATTTAATTAAAGAAGGGAAATACAACCCATTTTATCAAAAACAGATTCTAAAAAATAGATTACCTCGTTAATCTGATCTGCATTGGGTAAATTTACCATATTTCAAATAGTGCTTTTTTTATAGAAAAATAAGCATGAAACTTGTTTCAAACTTTGTTAATTCTATTTCTGTGCAAACTACCACTTTGGTTTCACTAATTGCAATTCTTGCAGTTTTTGGACCATTCATTACAGTTTCCGGTGGGTTTTGGGATACAGTTAATCATTTAGTTAATGAACCTGATAATTTTTGGAGTATTCAACACATGGTTGTGTATTTTGGAGTTTCTTTAGTTGCATCTGCTGGTTTTTTGGGTATGCTTATTTTAATTAAAAAATCCGTCCGCGGAACTCTAAAAACTGGAATTGTACTTGTAGTAGTTGGTGCAGCCATTCAACTAGTTGCAGGTTTTGCAGATTCCATCTCACATGATGTGTATGGAATTGACGGATTAATTTCTTGGTCACATCAACCACTTGAATTAGGCCTAGTTTTAGCAGCACTTGGTGGATTCATAGTACTAAAAAATAGAGAACATACTAGACTTAAAATTTTAATTCCATTTTCAATAATTGCTTTTCTCTTTTTTACAACTTGGCTTGTGTTTAATTTTGCTTTAATTTTTGGACATACAATGCAATGTATCTATATTCATGTTATATTTTCATCAGGATGCTCAATTCTATAGTTTCTCAATTTTATAAATGATGAAATAACAATAATTATTCCTCCAACTAAAGTCATGATTCCTGAATAAATCATTTCCTCTACACGTGTATCTCCTAATTCTATCTGCATATCAATTGGATTCTCAAAAGTATTGACAACATTTACTGTATATTTCCCGCTTTGCTTAAAATCAAAATAACTCACAGACATTTTTGTCTCTATGTTTTTTTCTGAAATAATATTTTCATTATTATTCAAAACCTGAACAAATACTTTGTATTTTAGAAATTCAGGCATAAAAATTTTATAATATCCAATCCCACTCCCTTCAAAATCTAATTGAATTTTATGAGAGTGTTGAGATTCTAAAATAAATCCTTCTTCTATTTTATCACCTTCTACAAATATCATTGACGTCCAAATAATTCCAATCACACTTAGTATTATTCCGATTTTGAATAATGATATCTTCAATTCAATGATTTTGTAAACTATTTGTTTAATAAGATAATCTAAAGGACTCGATCCTTCAACCTAATAGTTAGAAGATATTGTATTATCCAGACATTACAATGAGTTCAAACAAGTAAGAATTTAACGGGCATAAAATAGCCACAAACCCACTTTGCGGAAATTATGACGAGTAAAACTAACTCATAATCCTATACTGGATTATCTAGAACAATCTCTAGATAAATCATTTTTCTGTTCTATAATTTCAGATAAAACTCGCTAGATACCGTCTGTTTTCCCTCACAAAAGAGGGGCATTCTATTTTTATAGATCATCTCTAAATACTAGAAAATTTAACATATAGTACCGCGTGTTTTGGGTAACGCCGGACTGAATCTAGATAATGGTCCAAGAACAAACCCATGATGGCGTTTACAGGTGAAAGCCCGTAACGCCACTCTTTTCATTAAACAAAATTAATTTTAGAAATCTCTTCGTGTATTGCATTAATGGCCTTGCTTATGTTCTCTTTTGCATCTTCTATGACAATAATTATTCGTGAAGTCTCTTCTTGTGCATCCATATTCAAAATATTTAATCCTGATTCACCAATCTTTGTACTAGTCCTTGAAACAACTTGTTGGACCCTCCACATTTCATCACCAATTAATGTAATTACTCCTCTGTTGTATGTAATTGTAGCAAGAGAATCAAATCCTAACAAATATTTTTCATTTCTTTTAACATAATCTCCATCTAAGAACAATATTCTAGAGAACTCTATTCCATCTTTTGTAAATGGTGATAAAATTATAAACTCACTATAACGTTTGTCTTTTTCTAATGATGTTAACAATTTTTGAATACAACTTGTTTCAATTCTAAAAATTGCACAATTTTCTTTTCCTGTAACTATCTTAATTGGATGTCCCTTTTGTTCATCTAACACTCTCTTTATTGTGGTTACTTTTTCTGGATTTCTCATATTTGTAACAGTAATTGGCATATCGACTCCATTTTCTACAATTTCTTTTATTGCAATAGGATCTAAAATTTTCATTCCAAACATTCCTGCTAGTCTTGCTTCATTGTATGACAATTGAATTACTTCACTTAATCCTGATTTCACAATTTTAGGATCTGCAGAAACAACAGCACTATCTTTCTCAAAGTCTATGCTGGTTTCATATTTTTTATGAAATAATATTCCAAGATCTGCCGCAGTTCTATCTGAGCCTCCTCGTTCATATGTAGTAGTTACATTATCTACTGTTTTTCCGATAAATCCTCCAATCGAAACTACTTCATTTTCTTTTACCAGTTCTGCAATTTTACCCATCTTCTCTCTGGATTCTGATATGAGAAAATTTGTTGATTCTATGTTGTTATCTGTAATAATTGGCCAATTATCAAATTTTACAGCATCTGTCTTTATGCCATTACTTCTTAGAACAAAGTTCATCACATGAGACATTAAGATTTCTCCAGAAAACGCTAATGCTCTTGAACGTATCTCATCTGCAAATTCTTTGTTCACATATGCCTCATCAAGTGCTTTTTGTGTCTTTTCTAAATGTGAATCAATAATACTTGTACAGTCTTCTTTATTTTCTGTATTTACCATTTCCAGAATTTTTTGATAAGTTGATTTTACAATATCTAATGACGGTTTAATTCCTCTCTCTGCATTTCTGCCTTGTTCTAAAACCACATCAGTAAGAGAACATATTTTTCCATCATACATTGTTGATGGAGCTGAAAAAACAGCAATTAGTTTGGAATCTTTTTTCAAATCATTAATTCGTTTAACAATTTCTGGAATGGATACTCCATCTGTACCTATTGCACTTCCTCCAAATTTGACTACTACTAGTTTTGTCATGGTACTTTATCAAAATTCAATGGTTATCTATTAAGCATTTGATCGTCAATTCATCAATTTTCTAATTATAACTGATGCATTTTTTGCACCATTGGTGTTTACATGATTTCTCTTTTGTTCAAGTTTTTCTAAAATTAATACATCAAGTCTTTTGATATCATCAAAAACAAATCCTTCTTCTCTTGCGTTGTCTTCTTGCTCAAAATGGCCCTTTATGGGTATGAATATTGCAGGTGTTCCATAGGCATTAGCTTCATCTATGGTTGATTTTCCAGCCAGGGAAATTATTAAATCCGCTGCAAAAATCAACTCGTGTAAATTATCAACAAATCCTAAATTTCTAACATTTTTGAATTCTTTACTAATTGCTGGACCTGATACTAGAATGACTTCAATGTCTTGCTTGATTTTTGAAATAGACTCTAATGCTTTTTCAATAAGAAATAAACCTGTATTCGTTCCTCCAACTGAAATAACTATTGTCTTTTTCTTAAACGAGAATTTTTTTTGTAGTTCTTCTCTAGAATAATTTATCTGTCTAACTATTGGTCCCACTCTTCTAATGTTGTCTTGATCATCTCCGTTCTCAGGAAGAATTACAATCTCACATTTTTTTATAATCTCTTGCATTGATTTGTTCATCTTTTTTTCAATGAATGATGCCAATCCTTTAGTGAAGCGAGTCTCCAAAACATCTGTGATGAGTATAGTTGGAATTTTCATTTTTTGTGCAACAGTTAATGACGCAAAATCTTCATCACTAATCACTAAATTTGGATTGTCTTTTTGAAGAATCTCCTGTGAAATTTTTTTACAATCTTTATAATATTGATAATAGTTCCACAACCATTTTGCTGGACTCTTTAATGTTCCATTTTCAACAATAAATGCCGGTGGATTGTATACATCTTGAACTTTGAAATCTAAATTTTTTAGAATTTTTGCAGCTCCACTACCTGATACAAAATTTATTGAAATGTTTTCAAAATTATTTGCAATTGCAATATCTCGAGTGACATGTCCTAATCCAATTGGACTCGAGAAAAAATTAAAAACATTCATGAATTTCTTAATTTTTTATCAAATTTCTAGATTTTTATTTGTCTCAAAGTTTAAATGGATTTTAGCAAGGTAGGTTTCTGGGCTCATGGTCCAGGTCGGTTATGACGTCGCCCTTACACGGCGAAGGTCCAGGGTTCAAATCCCTGTGGGCCCATTTACCATTTTGGGGATAGAATTTACTACATTTTATGCGTAACAAAGTAATTTTTTCCAATTAAGGTTCAAGTCGCAAATGGCTTGAATCTAAAAATCTGAAATTATTTTTATGTATATTCTCTCTATTTTTAGATAGTATTGGATTTTTTTAAAAAACGAATAAGAAAATATCAAGAAAAAAAACTAGATGAAATAACATCTAAAATTCAATTTCATCAATATATGAAAAAACAGTTAGAACAAAAAGTCAAAGAAATGATTCATGATGAAAAAATTATGATAATTAAAGAAATTTCCTATCATAGTAAAATGATAAACATTTGGGAAAAAAATGAAGAAAAACTCAAAAAACAAATGAGTGAGATGGAAGATTAGTATACATCAGGATTTTTTACACGTGAAAGATAGATATATGATTTTTACAGATAATCTATTTGATAAACTCGTTTACATTTGGAGTTGAACTATGTTGAGAAATGATGATGTTTTAAAATACTTTTTTACATATTTAATACCTGAAATCTATTTAATGATTTATGAAGTTAAAAGTAATTACAAATGATTCTGATGTCTCTAAGACTGAAGAATTTCCTTGTATTTCATGTCATACAAACTGCTGCAAGGAGTATGTGATATTTGTTAATGCTCATGA
>JADFLN010000028.1 GCA_022564385.1 Nitrososphaerota archaeon
TATTTGGCAAAGATTGGAACATCGAAAAGTTATAGAAAACAAATCAATTCCTGCAATGCTTGTTGAGGAACAAATTGAAAAATATGAACTACCAACAATTGAGGAAGGATTTGATTACTTGATCAAAAAATAACATCTACAACTATTCTTCAGGTAACGAAATTGTAATTATGTTATTTCCACGTAAAAGAATTTTTCCAAGTTTCACTACTTCTGTACCTGAAATATCTTCTGTATCTTCCAATGTTAAATTCATATGGATATCAAAATTTTGAAGAACTCCTCTAATTGTCTTATTATCCCTTATTTTTAGCTGGATAATTTTATTTCTATTCTGATTTAGTAAAGTTGGAATATCGACAGACATTAGTTTCACATTAAGCTTATTCTTCTATATACTCATCATGAGGGAAAATTCTAAAGAACTCAATTTACATTTTGTATTAATATTTTTCATGGGGATTATTATCAATTCAGTTATACTCTACCAATATTTCTATGTATATGAATGCAAGTTTAATCATACATCATCAAGTCTTTTTCCTCAAGCATATTATGAAGATTATTCACTGAGCGATAAACATCTGTTTCAGTCTTGGCACCAGTACAAACTAGTTTTCCTGATGCAAAAATCAAAATTACTGTTTTAGGATCAACCATTCTGTGAATTAATCCTGGGAATTGTTCAGGTTCATACATACTTCGAGGTAATGTTCGTGCAGCTTTTTCAAGATGAACCTTTCCTCCAAGGTTTATTGAAGATACAATGTTTTGAACGGTTACAACTGCATCTTTTTTAATTTTAATTCCCTCTTTTCTCAATTTTTGAACTACTGTTCTTACTGCTTTTACTGCCATCTCTTCTGATTTTGATCCAGTACATACCATCTTACCTGTTCTAAAAATTAGAGTTGCAGTCTTTGGGTTTTTCAGCCTAAATACTAATCCTGGAAATTGTTCAGGGTGATATTCAGTGTCTGGAAATTTTTTTGTGATTTCAATTAGATCTAGTTTCTGATCGATTGTGGCTGATGCTACAACATTTACAATTTCAATTATGGGTTTAGTGAATACCAACAGAAATCAAGTCAAATGTACCACATTTAAAGAGATTTATTATTACTTTTTAGGATTGGTGCTTGTGAACAGCAATTTTGAATCCAGGGAGATCTCTACTACTGAGTGGTTATCACTAAATCAGTTTCTTTATGAAATAAAACAGATTGATTCTCCATGTGTATCCGTTTATTATGCATACGGTAAAGGGCAAGAAACCATCTCTTTGTTACGGGAGACAAAACGAAAGGAGTTATTTGAAATAATAGAATCAGAAATTGAAAAAAGAATCACGTACCTTAAAGAGAATCCTTCCTCAGCAGGAAAATTCACAAAAACCCTTTGTATTTTTGGATGGATAAAGAATGGTAAAGTACACACCAAAGAAATTGGAACCTCTAAGAAACTACCCTACATTTACATGACAAGCAAAAGACCATACATCAAACCATTTCGTGATATTCTCAAAACCAATTATGATATTTTACTAATAACACTTGATCAAAAATCTGCAAGACTACAGAAATTTTATGGGAGTCAGATCGTTCAAGAATCTAAACTTCAAATTTACTTACGAGGACGACATAGAAAAGGAGGACAGAGTCAGGGGAGATTCCTAAGGGCAAGACAAACCAAAATTCATGTTTTCTTTAAGAAAGTTGCAAATAAAGTCAAAACGATGGATTCCAATTCAGAATTAATTCTGTTGGGTGGAATTGGTCCTGCAAAAACAGAATTTTTTGATGAACTTGATTCAGAATTGATAAAAAAATGTAGATTTGTAGAAAACTTATCTTTTACTACTTCTATGAGTGATATTCATAAGAAAATAATCCATCATTTGTATCTGTATAGAAGAAAATATGTTACAGAAATTATTGAAAAATATGAAAAATTATTCAAAGAAGGATTAACTGCGAAAAGAAATGATGTTATTTATCATGCATTAGAAATTGGAGCAGTAGATACACTAATCGTTTCAGCAGACTATCATACCACTTCTCAATTTAAAAAAATAATGAAAATGCTGGAGATTGCAAAAAACACGTCCTCTAAAATTGAGTTTGTAGTTTCTCCAAAAATAATCAAAAAACTGGAAATTCATAATTCAGTTTTAGCCATACTTCGATACAGAATAAAATAAATCCCTGAAATTCCAAACAACCATGATTCCACAGGTTTTATTTAATTCAAAGATCACACAAATTTGTGAAATATACCGTTCAAGTTACAATTCCAAACTTGCCACTCATAATTTTAGAATTAGATGATGTTAATTCCCCAAAGACAGTTAATGATTTTATTGAAAAATTACCTTTTACAGTTGATCTGAATGTTTGGGGTGATGAAATCTATACTTCAGAATCCCCAATTACGCAACCTGAAGAAAATGCAAAGTCATTGGTTGAACTAAATGATATAGCATATTGGCCCACTGGAAAAGCAATATGTTTGTTTTATGGTTTTACTCCTATTGGAAAACCCGGTGAAATTACTCCTGCTTCTCCTGTTAATGTACTTGGTAAAATTATTTCACCAGATAAATCTATTCTCAATAACGTAGATGGTAAAAGTGCAATTTTTAGTTTAAAATTTTGAATTATCTCTCTTGAATTGGAATTTCTATTATATCTGATTCAAGAAAGTATGCTTTGAAATTTTGGTTGACACACGAGTAAATTATCCATACTACTGGATTACTGTACATGAATTTTTTGTCTGTATTTGATGGGTATGCGTCTGAATTAGGATGTGAATGAAATATGCCTATTACTTCTAACTTTTTTTCTTCTGCAATCTTATATCCTTCAATTAATTGTTTATTTGAAATTGTAAAATTTACTGATGACTCATCAATATTTTTTGTTAAAAACACTTCTGAGATAAGATCATTTTTTCCAAATAGTATGGCACATGATTCATTGGGGCTTTCTTTATCTGCATGCTCTGTTAATATTTTTTTATTTGATTCTGATAAAATGATTTTCTGCAAATCTATTCTACGTTAACAGTTCCAATCATCCATGGATGTAAAATACAATAATAATCATAATTCCCTGCATCTGTAAATGTGAATTCAAATTTATCTCCTGCTGACATTATGTCTGAATCAAACACTCCATCTGCTCCTCCATTTGGATTACCTATGTTACTGTATGCATTGTATTGTCTTCATTTTCCCAGATAACTGTAGTACCAACTGTTACACTAATTACTTCTGGATCATAAAAAATTTGATCATCTTCAGGAATTGCTGCACCTTCAGGAATTTCTACTCTAATTGATTTTTTTGGTTCTTCAATAATTAATGTTGCAATCATCCAAGGATGTACAATACACAAATACTCATATTCTCCTATTTCTAAATTAGATGTATCTAAAGTAAAGATCTCACCTGCATCCATTAAACTCGAATCAAATGTTTCTCCATAATCTATTGCGCTTGTTACTGTATGTATCACTGAATCTGTATTTGTCCATTCAATTATATTTCCTTGTGTAACCATTGCAACGTCTGGTTCATAGTCTAGATTTCCTTCCTCAGCTGATCCTTCTATAATTTGAATTGCAAAGATTGGTCTTGCTAGAGAAACTCCTTTGGTTGGCTCTTCAACTCCAACTTGTTGAGGAATCATATCTGCATCCGGACTTACGAATCCAAATGCAAACCACATGATAATTCCTGTAGCTGCAACTATTGAAATGATGGAGCCAACTGGTTTTACTATAGTTGGATGTTTCATTGCTAGATATGCTATGATAATTGCTGGGAATGCAATAGCCATTAAGAGTCCTACTAACGAAACTGTAAAGGCAGATGTATTCATGGTTGCTAAAGCATACATTCCAAATGATAATCCAATTCCCAAAACTACCAAAGTCGTTATCTTAGCTTTTTTGCTGGTTGAAATACCTCCATCTAAGATACCTACTGCTAAGAAAATTAGTCCTATAAACATGGTAAGTCCACTCAAGGCGTGCAAACCATCAATGAACGTATGTGCAATTCCAGCATAAGACAATATTACGCCAGCTAAGCCTATAGCTGTTAGTCCCATACCTGGCATCATGAGGTCCCAATTACTCATTCAAGGTAGCTGGTAGATCTGAGATACTTATTCCTTTTGAAACACTGGATTACATAGACAAAGAAATTAAATGGCTTTGGAATAGAACAAAATGATATTGGGATTTAAAGAAATAATGGAGATATCCAAACCACGAATAGTTGTTCTTCTAGTTATTACTGCGGTTACTTCAATGTATGCTGCAAGTAAACTGGTTGATGGTGCCACTGAACTTAATTATTGGTCATATTTGCACATAATTATTGCAGGAACATTAGCATCTGCAGGTTCTAGTGCACTAAATCATTATTATGACCGAGATATTGATCCGAAAATGAAGAGAACCAGTACTAGGCCTATCCCTTCTGGGCGAATGACTGCATCTCATGTTTTAATTTATGGATTTGTTGTTAGTTGTGTATCTGTAATTTATGGATACTTTTTCATAAATGCAGTTTCTGCTTTCTTTATAGCTGTTGGAATCTTCTCTTATGTGATCATTTACACAGTTTGGCTAAAACGCCGAAACTCTTCAAATATCGTAATTGGGGGAATTGCAGGTAGTGCTGCAGCTTGGGCTGGATGGTCAGCAGCTACTGGTAGTATGGATCTATTGGGATTCTTAGTCGGATTCTTGGTTTTTGTTTGGACACCTTCTCATTTTTGGTGTCTTGCAATGAAAATAAAAGATGAATATGCACAAGCTGAAATTCCAATGTTGCCTGTTGTAATTGGTATGCACAAAACATCAAAGTACATTTTAGGGAACACAATAATTTTAATTCCTTTTTCTTTGGTACTTTCATTTATTCCAAATGGAATGGGAATTGTTTACACAGTAATTGCACTAGTCTCTGGTGGACTGATGCTTGTATATCATTATAACTTGACAAAGAATCCTACATCAGAATTTGCTTGGAAAGCATACAAAGTCACTGCTCCATATCTTACAATAATTTTTGTAGCAGTAGCATTAGATGCTGCATTTCATTTCCCTCTATTCTAAATAGTTATTTTTCAAAACCTGGAAAACTTGCTTCGTAATCTTTTTCTATCATTTCTTTATTTTGCTCTTCAATTTTATCTATCTCTTTTTCAACAACAATTACTTCTATCCTGCGCTCATCTTTTGTAATCCACACTACTGTAATCAATCCAAGAATCTCTAAATCTAAAAGTATTTTGTTAAATTTGCCTTCAGGAAGAACATATCCATCTTTTGTTAAAATTTTAAAAAGTTCAACATCTGTTAATGCATTTACCTCCTTTATCTTGTCATATACTGTATTTCGTATTGGAATTGTCATTTTTATCCGTAGAATGCTTTATCTTCTGTCTTAGGTACAACATTAGATATACTTTCTCTTACAGTGTTGTACCATTGATCAACTTCTTTAGTAATAGATGGTTTAACTTGTTTCAAACCATTTGCAAAATCTTGACTTGAAATTTTTGACGAATTGCTCCTCATTGCTTGAATTGCTGCTTCCCTACAAAGTGCCGCTAAATCTGCACCCGTATAGTTTTGTGTAGCTATTGCAATCTCTTGTAATTTTACATCATTTACTAGTGGCATGTTTTTTGTTAAAATCTTAATGATTTCTAATCGTCCTTTTTCATCTGGAGGCTTTACATATAGAACTAAATCCAGTCTTCCTGTTCTTAACAAGGAACTATCTAAAACATCTGGTCTGTTTGTAATTCCAATTACTACAACTCGTGAAGAACTGCCTTCTTCAATCTCTGTTAATAATTGACTTAGAACATTTTCACTTGTTCCCTCTTCTCCTGTTTTATGACGTGCTAGTGAGTCAAGTTCATCAAAAATTACTACACATGGTGCTGCTGCTTTTGCTTTTCTGAATATTTCTCTAATAGCTTTTTCAGATTCCCCAATCCATTTTGACAGGATTTCAGGACCTCTAACTAAAATCATATTTGCACCAGTTTCAGTAGCAAGTGCTCGTCCAAGTAATGTTTTTCCACATCCTGGAGGTCCATAAATTAAAGCTCCTTTTGGTGGTTTGACTCCCATCTTTGTAAATTTATTTGGGTCTTTCATTGCTACAACAAGATTATCTGTTAATGCTTTTTTGATTTCATCTAATCCTCCAACATCTCTCCACCACACTTTTGGTCTTTCAACATAAAATTCCCTCATTGCTGTGGGAACTACCTCATGCATTGCATCGTAAAAGTCAATTAACTTGATCTGCATTGATTGTAATACTTTGGAAGAAATCTTTTCTGTCTCAAGATCTATTTCTGGCAGGTATCTTCTGATTGATTTCATTGCTGCTTCTCTACAAAGTGATTTGATGTCTGCACCTGTGTATCCGTGTAGTTCTGATGCCAAATTTTTTAGATCTACATCGTCGCTTACCGGCATTCCTCTTGTGTGAATTAAAAGAATCTCTAACCTTCCATCTTCATTAGGTACAGATATCTCAAACTCTCTATCAAATCTACCTGGTCTTCTAAGTGCTGGATCAACACTTTCTGGTCTGTTTGTAGCACCAAGTACAATGACATTTCCTCTATCGGTAAGACCATCCATTAATGCTAACAATTGAGCAACAACTCTTTTTTCAACATCCCCGTAAGCTTCTTCCCTTTTTGGTGCAACTGCATCAATTTCATCAATGAATATTATACTTGGCGAGTTGTCTTTTGCTTCTTTAAAAATTTCTCTAATTTTAGCTTCTGATTCACCATAATACTTGTTCATTATCTCTGGACCATTAATAAAAAACATGTTAGCTTCTGATTCACTTGCAAGAACTTTTGCAAGTAATGTTTTTCCACATCCTGGTGGCCCATAAAGTAAAATTCCACTATGTGGTTCAATTCCTAGTCTTGCAAACAACTCTGGATGTTTTAATGGAAGCTCTACAATCTCTCTCATTGCTTTAACTTCTTCTCGAAGTCCTCCAACTTCTTCATATGTTACTCGAAGTTTTCTATCAACTGCAGTTTCTTTCGAAATTTTAAGATTTGTAGTTTGTTCTATCTTAACTACTCCTTTTGGAGTAGCCTTTGTAATTTTAAAGTCCATAGAATTTCCTAATATCATTACAGAAATTTCATCACCATGCATAATTGGCAATCCTTTCAATCTATTTTTAACAAAATCTGTAAATTCTTTGTCTACTGTAACCGTATCATTTACCGGTGTTAGGGAAATTGTTTTTGCAATCTTTGATGCTACTTTTCTAATTTTGACAATATCATTTAGTGATGCACCAACATTTTTTCTTGTTTGTCCATCAACTCGAATGATGTCTTGAAATTTCTCATCTTCATCAACTGGCCAAACTACTGTACAACTAGATCTAGAACCCATCACTTCAATAATGTCGCCAGGAGTAACTTTGAGAAAATCCATGGCTTCAGGCCCAATTCTAGCACGTTTTTTTCCAACATCTCTTTGCTTTGCTTCACCAATTCGCATTTGCAAAGGCTCTTCTTTGCGTACCAAAAAATCACCTATTTCATGTCAACTGACATTCTACTCATATTGAGGATTTCCAATTCACTAACACCCTCAGCTGATTTAACAGAATTTTCTAATGAATCCATTTGCCCTTCTTTGTCATCTAAGACGAATTCTACTTTAAGAAATTCTAATCCAAACGCTAATGGCTCTTTGACATGTCTTTTCATTATGATCCCATTTTTTAGTGATGACTTGATAGATTCTGCTAGTTTGTCTAGATCCACATCGATGTCTTTAGGAAGAATTTTTGCAATTAATAATAGCTGAGCCATTTTCTTATGGTCCCTGAAAATTACATGAAGAACAAGTATAGTTTCTTACTGCTTCTCTGCAACTTTGACATCTCCAAATTAAATCAACTCCACAATCAGGACAATTGAATTTTACACATTTATCATTAGGCATAATATATCTGTGACAACAACTACATGTTGGTAATGAAATCGTAGATGACATACCCCGATTTTCTGTCAACATCATTTATACCTTCCTTAGAATTTGAGCACATTTTAGCTCAGTAATTTTTTTAATTCCCCACCAATTAAAGTTTGCACAGTTTTGATTGAACCCTTCACTCCTAGTAATTTAATAATTGAACTAGTATGAAAATCAAAATCATCTGTCTCTGAAATTTCTTTTATGATCCCTGGTGTAATTGACTCAAATAGATTGTTGATTGTTTTATTGTCTACTCTCTCCAAAATTTTTCTTGCAAACAACTGTTTTGCAAATTCTTCACCAAATCTATCTGTCCATTTTTTTTGATATTGTTCAAGATCCAATCTGTTATTTGTTTTTAAAAACTTGACAATTGCATGTCCTGCATAAACTCCTCCCATCCCACTAGTAAAAATTCCTCCTGCAGTTGTTGGTTTTGCCTGCCCTGCGGCATCTCCAACAATAACCGTTTTTCCTTCCACAAACTTTGCAATAGGACCTTTTATCCAGATTGGGGCAAAAATTTTTCTAATTGTTGAATAATTTCCTTTTTCTTCAAGAATTTTATCTAATGTTCCAGCAATGTTAATTCCTCTTCCAGCAACTCCTACTTTGCCTTTACCATCATTGGATGGAATAATCCATGCAAAGAATCCTGGATATTTTTCTTGATCAAAAAGCACTTCTACTTTTCCTTTCTTGATCCAATCTGCATAAATTTCGTATTGTGCTGATAATAAAATTCCAGTTCTGTCTTTGTGTACAAGTGATGAAACTCCTCTTGCATCAACAAAAATTTTACAATCTATTTTCTCTTCATTTGTTCTAATGCCTGTGTCTGTAATTTCTTGAAAGCTTGTTTTGACCTTGATTACTGCTCCATTTTTCTGAGCTTGAAAAGCTATTTGTTTATCTAACTCCCTTCGATTAATTTCAACTACTTTTTGTTTCTTTGAATTAATTGTAAAGCTATTCCCATTCGGTGCTGTGATTTCAGCAGATTCTATCATATGAACAAAAGTTTTTCTAAATGGAATCACTCCTAGTTCTTCCAATCCTGCCATGCTAACTAATCCCCCACAATGCTCAGGTGTTCCTATCTCATAATCTTCTTCAATTACAAGTACTGAAAATCCACCTGAAGCAATTTCTCTTGCACACAATAATCCTGCAACACTTCCTCCAGCAACTACAACATCAAAGTTCATAGATTTTCTTTCTTTGTCAATTATTTAACTCAAAAGTTTTTCATTAGGTCTGTATTTGATTAAAGTATGGGAACTATCAAACAAGTAATTGTAGTTAGAACAGATCTCGAAATGGGAAAAGGGAAAATAGCAGCACAAGTAGGCCATGCTTGCGTTCTTGGATCAGAGCATGTGAGAAAATCTCACCCTGAATGGTTCAATGAATGGTGGAATGGACAAGAAAAGATTGTCCTTAAAGTTTCTAGTATCAAAGATTTAGAAAAAATAAAAAGACACGCAATTGATTTGAATCTTCCATGGTCTGAAGTCACAGATGCCGGACATACTCAGATATCTCCTGGAACAACAACATGTATCTCAATTGGTCCAGCTCCTGAAAATCTGATTGATAAAATTACTGGTGATCTAAAATTACTATAACTTGTGTACTTGTTTGGAATCAGATATAACCCGGCTCGTTATTTTTTGAGATATGAAGAAAAAAGGACTCATAGTGGTTTTCTTTTTTGGTGGAATCATGGTAACTTCAGGTTTTGGAATACAAAGTATGATGTCCCCTCCTCCTGAATATGATCCTGATTTCACAATTACTGGAACTCCAGCTGATAATTTTCCTGATGTACAACGTGCTCAGTTTTGCGGCTCTGGTAATGCAAAGTCTACTGACTTTGTTCAAGAATTCTCAATTCCAACACCATGCACAAATCCATTGGCAATTGTAACAGATTATGATGGAAATGTTTGGTTCGCTCAAACAAATACTGGTAAACTAGCAAAATTTGATCCATCCACTGAAAGATTTACCGAATATGATAATCCTTTGTGGCCACCAGGAGAACGTTCTATGATGTGGGGAATTGATTATGCACCTGATGATTCAGTGTGGTTTACAGATGAAAGATTTGATTCAATATGGAAATTCTCAACTATTGATGAGAAATATGAGCGATTAGCATATCCATCTGATGGAAACTCTTTACCGCAACGACTCCAAATTGTTGGCTCTCAAATTATCATCAATGATTTTACTGGAAATAAACTCACATTATTAGATCCAAATCAATCTAGTGACGATGTAAATTATCTTAGTATTCCCTCTCCCGTTGATAATTCTGTAACTGCAGATTTTGCATTAGATGCAAATGACAATATCTGGTTTACAAATTGGTTATTTCAACAAGGCGGGGTTTTAGTTAAATTTAATCAAAACGGTTATCTTAGTTCTGTTGCAAATTCTGGTGAACAATTTCTTCCCTTACTTGATTTTATTGAAGTTTATCAATTACCACCAGAATTACTTACTCCAAACGGAGCTACTGTAACTGATGATGGAACTATTTGGTTAGCAGATACTACATCATCTTTCTTCTTCAGTTTTGATCCTCTTACCGAACAATTCACTCAATACGTTACAGCTGAACCCCAACTTAGTACATATGGAAATCAAACAGGCATCATTAAATCCCCAATTTCAAGACCCTATTGGATTGAATCTGATGATCAAGGACGACTTGTTTTCAATGAACAAACTGCAAACAATATATCTATAATGGATCCAAAGTCTCAATCTCTAATCGAATATCATATTCCTTCAAAGAATCCTTACTGGGGTGATTGTGATCCTGGAACCGGTGTGATGTTACCTAATTGTGGTATATCTCAAATTTTTGATTTTACTATAGATGGTGAAAAAATTTGGTTCACAGAATGGGTTGAAAATAATATTGGAGTGGTTGACACTTCTGTTCCATTACCTTTTGAAATTCAACTAGAATCTGATTCTTTAACTCTTGCACCTGGAGACACTCAACATTTCAACTTTATTGTGTCTCCTAAATCTCAAAAAGACATGTTGAATGTTTCATTAATTCTATCTACAACTCATGGCTTTTTGGATGTAGATCTTGTTAATGATACTCCTAAAATATTTCAATTAGACTCTGATGTTCCTCTACCGATTCATATGACTATCTCAGCTTCCAATGATGCTATACCTGGTACATACAAAATTCTGCTTGGAGTTCAATCTCCTGATATTGCAATTAGCAAATTTGTCACAGTGACAATAGTGTGATACCAAATTTAGATTCTCAAGTCGGTATTACCATTTATAGTACAGAATTTAATGGAATTGGGGGAAAAATCAGAGTTGAACCTGAAGATTTTCAGGTAACTGAATTAATTTCTCAACGAGCAGAAAACTGCATTAATGATCAAGAAGGTTATGCTGTATACAAACTAAAAAAGAAAAAGATTGATACCAATCATGCTTTATCTGATATTTTTAGACAAAAAGGAATTCGCTTAAAGTCTCTTGGATTAAAAGATGCATCTGCAATAACCGAGCAATTTGTTTGCTCTACAAATAAAGGAAAAACAATTGAATTTTTTTCAACTGATAAGTACACTCTTAAAAAAATAGGGTTTGTAAAAAAACCATTATCAAAAAAAGACATGATATCAAATCATTTTAAAATAAAAATCTATGATTGTGCTAATGGATTGTCATCTTTTATTGAATATGGAAAAATTTTAAATTTTTATGGTTATCAGAGATTTGGTTCAAAAAGGCCTGTAACTCATCTTATTGGAAAGGCAATTTTGCAGAGAGATTTTAAAAAAGCTGTTGATTTGATTTTATCTTTTACATCTCCTTATGACTCGAAGGAAAATACTGAGATACGTGAAAAACTTTCTGATAAGGCAAATTATAAAAAATATCTTGATCAGGTTCCATATCAAATGGATATTGAAAAAATTGTTCTAAAAGAAATGATTGATCATGGTGATGCTCTTCGTGCAATCCGCTCTATCCAGATATCATTACGAAGATTTTACATTCAAGCCTACCAATCTTTTCTCTTTAATCAGTCTCTAAGCTCAGCTTTTTCTGACGGCGAAAATCTTTTTGATGCAGAACTAAATGATGTTTGTTTTGACTTTCATGGCATAATTGGAAAATATGTGAAAGGATTAGATCAACGACTGGCACTACCGTTTGTAGGATACTCATATTACAAAAAAACACGATTCAATTATCAAATCTCAAAAATTTTGGAACAAGAAGAAATTACCCCAAAAGACTTTTTCATAAAAGAGATGCAGGAAGTGAGTAGTGAGGGAGGTTTTAGGCAAGCTGTAGTACATTGTTTTGACTATTCATCAAGTGATACAACAACAGAATTTTCATTATCTCGAGGTTCTTTTGCAACAATCTTGTTAAGAGAAATAATGAAACCCAAAGATCCAATAATTGCGGGTTTTTGAGATCTGTTTTACTACCATAATTTCTTAGATGTCTTTAAGTTAGTGTGTTTTTTAGAAAATATGATTAAGTTGGATAAAGCTTACATGCTAATTAGTTGTGAAATTGGAGAAGAACAATCAGTTTATTCACAACTAAAAGAGATTTCTGAAATCAAAGATTGTATGATAACCTATGGCAGTTATGATGTTGTTGCTGAATTTGTCACAGACACTCCTGCACAAATGAACGAAATAATTATGTCTAAAATTAGAAAACTTCAAAAAATAAAGAGTACAATTACCCTTCGTGTGGTTAACTAATCTCTTTTGATTTTGTTAATACCTATTCCTATCACAACTATGATGATTCCTATTATTGTAATTTGAATACCATACGTAATCCAATCTGGATTGGAATACATGAACGATGATTCTGGTCCTATAATTGACTGTCCTTGAAGATGAAAGACTAGACCCAAAATCAAGATAACGACACCAATCATGACTAATTTCAACCCCTTCATGAATAATCTATCAATCTTCTGCTAAAAAGGGTAAACAGAATTGATAATTTGACCAAATGATTTTTCGATTTGACCTTTAATGATTTTCTTAAGAATTCATGAAATGTATAATTGGAATAGCATGTCTGAGTCAAAAGGTCACAAACATCTAGGATTGATATTATTTGGTGCAGCAGCTTTCCTTGCAGTTATTTTATTTTTAATTTTAAATCCTCAAATTGAATCTATCAACAAGGAATCTCCTATTTTGATCAATATCATGTTCATTCCTGCTATGGCAGTAGGATTTCTTTATGGGCTTAGAATTACAGAACGAGCAGTCAATCCTTCAAAAATTCGTAGTCCATTAAAACGATCAATTGTAAAACTCTTCTTGTTCTTTTTTGTTATTGGTGGCATGTTTAGTTCTGTAAACTTTGCCATAAACGGAGGCAGTTTAATGCCTGACGTTACAATTTTAAAAGATGGGCTTTTAGTTTGGTTAAATGCATTTATCATAGAAAATGGTGGAGCCACTTTCCTAATAATTTCTAGCATTGCATTGATGGCAACAGCTTCCAAAAGAATTGTTGGAATGAACTTTGGATTATTAAACAGAACGATAACCTTTGTTGGAACATTTGTATTCTTTACTATGCTTGTTTTAAGTTTTACAAAATCTGATCCTACATCTTCGGGTGTTTTTTTGTATACTTTTTATCAAGCAGGAATTGTTGGTGGTGCATTTTATGCAATGAATAGACTAACAAAAAATCAAAACATGTTAGAAGACTTTGCTAATGAATTATAAAATTAATTTTCTGGGTCTATATAAATTCCTGAGACTACATTATTGATTCTACTCAAATATTTTTCACAATTATCTGGTTTGAAATCGTTCTCCTTACATTCATTGAATTCAGCAGTATTGCCTCTTTGTATGTTATCTGAAAAGAGAACATCTCCACCAATTGTTAATGCTATCAACCCAATTGCCGTAAGACTTGCGGCAACCACAATCATGGCAAAACCAGCTTGTTGATTATTACTATACCCTGCCATTTACCAAAAATCCATAACTCTTGAATTTAATCTTTTCAAGTTTGGATTTTGCGATCAAATTGTGATATAGTGTGATTATTTGGGAAAAAAAGAATAGAGAGTGTCCAAAAATACTTTCATTGAGCATTCAAATTCTTCAATACGAGTTTCTTGGACCTATTCCTCTTGATGAGTGGGGACCTCCAATGGAAAAATTGGTATACTTGATCTTATCTAGAGATATGGACAAATTCAGTATTACCTATATCGGTGATTGTGACAAAACTGATGACCAGAATTTTTTTACTCAAAATTCAAATTTCAAATGTTGGGTACGACAATCAGATTCTGAAAAATCTTTGTATCTTGCAATATTGCCCATGTTTGAATCAAGTAATGATCAAAGACGAAGTGTGTTCAATAAAATAATAACTCATTATAAACCCCCTTGTAATTCTGAAGGTATTCATGAATCAAAACTTGATTATGTTGTTCAAAAAATAAAAGAATCTAGTTTAGAGCAAAAAAAATTCTCTTGTCCCTGTTGTGGATCTGAAATGAAATCTGAAAAAGATCTTGGAAAATCTACTCTCTATCGTTGTACTGGTTGTGGGATAAGTGACACCAAGCTTAACTCTTAACTTTGTTTTGAACATCAAACAATTGTAACATTAACAAGTCTATAGCTTTTTTCAAATGCTGAAATTCATTAATTGAATGCATTTGTCCTTCCACTAGTGCTCTCATAATTTTAATTGAATTTTTTTGATTATCATCTGATGCCACAATTTCCATAGCATTAAGTTTTGATAATATGTTGTCTAAATCTTGAATCATTTCATCTGATGGTTTATGTTTGTCCATAAGTAATCTGAAAAGATTTTGATATATGAATCGTTACAACAGATCTTCATCAATCTTTTCGATTGGGTCCAAGTACTGTTGACATGTACAAGTTGGAATTTGGCATCTACCTGCCTTGATAATTGAACTACTCTCTTCATTTAGAATATGTATCTCATCTGTATGGTGACATCTCTTACAATTCATAGCAAAAAATCAATTTTTATTATATTTAAGCCCGAAGTTAAGGAACTAAGACTGCTCTTGCTTCAATTTCAGAATTTTTTAATTTTTTGAGTACTTCATTTGCGCTTTCTAATGGAAATATTTGAGAAATCACTTCAATATTTTTTTCATCACATATCTTTATGACCTGCTCCATGTCTTTTGTTGAACCTATTAGAATTCCCCTGATTGTCTTTTCTTCAAATGCCATAAATGCTGGGTTTTCTCCAATTGTCGCAATTACAATAAGTCCTCCCCTCTTTACTGATTTTATCGCAGTATCAGTTACAATATCTGCTGGTGCAAAAACTATGGCGGCATCTAACATTCCATGTTTTTCTTTTAATTTACCTAGAAATTCTTCTTGATTTTCAGAAAAAGTCATTGTATCCATTGCACCTAATCTTTTTGCAACATCAAGATGACTCTGAGCTCGAGAAAACGCAATCACATCACAATTTTCTACTTTGGCAAATTGAATTGCCATGTGTCCAACCCCACCAATTCCAAAAATTCCAATTTTTTTATGTAGTTTTGGTTCTGCAGCTTTGACTGCTTTGTATGCTGTAATTCCAGCACAAAATAATGGTGCAGCATATTCTGGTTTCATGCTTTCTGGAACTTTTGTTGCAAAATCTTCTATCACTGTAATGTATTCTGTATATCCTCCCTTGAAAGATTCTCCTGTTATTGTTGATGATTCACAAAGGTTCTCTTTTCCTACTTTACAATATTGACAATCTTTACATGTCTCAAGAAGTGGAGTGATCCCTGCTCTATCTCCAACTTTGAATTTAGTGACATTATCTCCCATTTGAACTACTTTTCCAACTATTTCGTCACCTGGAACTGTC
>JADFLN010000112.1 GCA_022564385.1 Nitrososphaerota archaeon
GATGATAAAATGGTCCCGACATTTTTTGAAGGAAGATGATCAGAGTGTGCATGAGAGATAAAATTGATTCCGGTAGAATCTGCATGTTTTGGATCCAAGTAAACATGTTTATCATTAACATCACACAGGATTCCATTTTTTGTCATCCTGACTTGTCTTGACAACGAAAGTGAAGATGGTTAGATTTGATATAAATTGCAGGTTTGATCTACTATTGACTAGTTGCTAAATCTAGGAATTTTAATCTCAGGTCGTGGGAGCAACATGGAGTCTATTCTAAAGTCAATTAAGAGAAAAAAGATTCCAATTAATCCTGCAGTAGTGATTTCAAATAACCATAATGCAAAAGGTTTGAAGATAGCAAAAAAGTTAGGCATCAATACGGTAGTTATTGAGAGTAAGAACTTCAAAGGGAGTAGATGGCAATATGACAAAAAGGTAATAGAATCTCTAAGAAAACATGGAGTTACTCCAAGAAATGGCATTGTATGTCTTGCAGGATTTATGAGAATTATTAGTCCAGGATTTATAAAAAAATACAAAAACAGGATTATCAATATCCATCCAGCACTACTGCCAGCATTTCCAGGATTAGATGCCCAAAAACAGGCATTAGATCATGGTGTAAAATATTCTGGGTGTACAGTACATTTTGTGGATGTAGGAATGGACACGGGTCCAATAATTATTCAAGCAGTTGTTAAAATCAAGGAAAATGATTCTATAGAGTCATTATCAAAAAGAATTCTAAAAAAGGAACATAAAATTTATCCTGAAGCAGTTAATTTGTTTGCTAGAAAAAAGATCAGAGTTTCGCGTAGAAGGACAATTATCAGTTAAGTGTCGGATCCACCAAAAAAGTATAAAACTTTGAGTTCGGTTTTGTTTCCATGAAAATAGTGCGCAACATCTTTTGCTACAAAGAATACTTTGTCTTTTGAAACTTTGTAATCTTTATCTTTAATTTTCAAAAAACCATCACCAGAAATCACATAATATACCTCATCACTATCATGAGGTTCTTGAGTATCTTCTTCACCAGGTTTTAGAACCAAAACTCCAGCAGCTAAACTAGACTTGTTGATAAAAGTCTCAAAATAAGAATTACTGTTTTTAATTTTTTTAACATAAGTAGATAAATCAAACTCTAGTTTCATTTTATTGTGCAGATATGACTAGAAAAAGAGCCATTTAATTTCTTTGCTAAGATTTTCATCATATAATCCAAGAATTAAATATCTACAAATAAAAAATAAATTATGGTAGGTACCAAAATTGATGGGAATATTATTGCTCAGTCGGTTAAAGACAGAGTCAAAAAAGCAGTAGAGGAACTAAAAACTCAAGGAATTACCCCTTGTTTAGCCACAATTTTGATTGGTGATAATCCAGCTTCTGCCACTTATGTTAAAAATAAACACAAAGCTTGTGAAGAAGTAGGAATAGTTACCAAAGATCATAAACTTGATGCAAACGTTTCACAGATACAAATTAACGAAATTATTGAAAATTTGAACAAGGATAATACAGTTCATGGGATTCTAGTCCAACTTCCATTACCTGAGCAATTGGATGAATTTGTTACTACGTCAAGAATCTCACCACTAAAAGACGTTGATGGATTGACGCCACACAACACAGGATTGCTTTCAATGAAAAAAGCAGCACTGGTTGCATGTACGCCATTAGGAATAATGGAGATGTTTGATTATCATGGAATTGATTTGGATGGAAAAAATGTCGTATTAATTAATAGAAGTAATCTTGTTGGAAAGCCACTATATCATCTATTATTAGAAAAAAATGCGACAGTTTTCGCATGTCATTCTAAAACCAAGAATCTAACAGAGCTTTGCCAATCTGCAGATGTTATTATTACTGCAGTAGGGAACAGAGACAAATTTACTCTAACACCTGAGATGATCAAAGAGGGGGCAATTGTAATTGATGTTGCAATATCAAGATTTCAAGAAAAATTAGTGGGGGATTCTGACTTTGAGCAGATCATCCAAAAAGCATCCTTTGCAACACCGGTTCCAGGTGGTGTTGGCCCCATGACAGTTGCCATGCTATTAAAAAATACAATTACTGCAGCATCATTGAGTAGTCAAATTGGAAGATAGTCCTGAAAAAAAATCACTTCGAAATCTTCTTTTAGAAAGAAGAGATAGTACATCATATGATTTAATGAAGATTGCAAGTGAAAAGATACAAAAAAGATTAAAAAAAATTAATGCGTTCAGAGATGCCCAAAAGATTGGAGTATACTATCCCATTGGAAGTGAAATTTTGACACAGAATATTATTCAAGAGTTGCTCAGTAATGGAAAAGATGTGTTTTTTCCTAAAGTCATTAGAAAGAATATAGAATTTAGAAAAATTATTGATTTTTCAAGCCTGGAAAAAGGTAGTTTTGATATTATGGAGCCAAAAGATGATTGTCTGACAGATAACAGTCTTGATGTAGTTTTAGTTCCAACTGTAGGCATATCGCCAACTGGAGTTAGATTAGGATATGGTCGTGGATTCTATGATAGATTTCTTTCAGAACACAAGACCACAACAATATCTTTGACGTTGGAAAAGCAAATTATAAAAAATATTCCAAAATCTGAACATGACATCATAATTGATTGGATAGTAACTGAGGATAGAATTTTAGAGACTTAGAGATAAGAGAGTCCTTTTTGACCAATATCTTTTCTATAATACTTGTGAGGCCATGAGATTTTCTCAGCTGTAGAATATGCATTACTAATTGCAGATTCCAAAGAGTCTCCCAATGCTGTAACTCCTAAAACACGTCCACCATTTGAGAAAATTTTTTCATCAAGTTTTTTTGTTCCAGCATGAAAGACATGAGTGTTATTTGAAATAGAATCAAAACCAGATATTTCTTCATTTGTAGTATATGAATCTGGATATCCTTCTGATGCTAAAACCACACATACTGCAGATTGGTTTTTCCAAGAGGGCAAAGGCATTGATGATAATTTCCCATCAACGCTTGCAACAAAATAATCATACAAGTCAAAGTCCATTCTCATTGTAATTGGCTGACATTCAGGGTCACCCATTCTTACATTGTATTCTAAAACAGAGGGCTCATTATCAATAATCATTATTCCAGCATACAAAAATCCCTTAAAAGAAATACCTTCATTTTTCATAGATTGGATTGTCTTATCAATAATTTTTTCCTGGATTTTTTTTGCTAGTGAATCATCAATAATCAAAGTTGGGGAATATGCACCCATACCACCAGTGTTGGGGCCTTTGTCGTTATCAAAAATCCTCTTATGATCTTGGCTTGTTGCCATAGGAATACCAATTTCACCATCACAAAGCGCAATGTATGAGGCTTCAATCCCATCCATTCTCTCTTCAATAATGATGTGATTTCCAGCATCACCAAATGTCTTTTTGACTAAAATTGTCTGAATTGCAGAAAATGCTTCTTCATTGCTATTACAAACAATAACACCCTTTCCTGCAGCAAGGCCATCTGCCTTTACTACAACATTGTAATCAAGTGATTGAACATAGTCTTGAGCTTTTTGAGCGTCATCAAATATTTCAAATCGTGCTGTAGGAATATCATTTCGTTGCATGAAATGCTTTGCCCAAATCTTACTTGATTCAAGCTGTGATGCCTTTTGAGAAGGGCCAAAAACTTTGAGATTTTTTTGATTAAATTTATCAACAATTCCAGCTGCCAGTGGATCTTCTGGTCCAACTACGGTAAAGCAGTTATTTTTTTGTGCAAAATCAGATAGGCCATCTAAATCATCCACATTTATTGAAACATTATTTTTAGTTCCACCATTTCCAGGAGCTGTAAAAACAGTATCAACTTTAGGACTTTGAGAGAGTTTCCATGACAATGCATGTTCTCTCCCGCCAGAACCAACTACCAGAACATTTACCAACAAAAAGAATAGTTTATTCAACAATATAATCCAAATCTTACAAAATCAATTTAGCTTTATAATGCCACACACATATCAAAATTCAGATGGAGTTTTCTACAAAGTTTGATGCAAAAGAAATTGAATCCCAAGTAAAAGAGTACATTAAATCAATTGATTTAGAAAAACAGATTTTTGCATCAGACAAACCTGAAAAGATCAGATTCATCGAAGGGCCACCAACAATGAACGGAATTCCACATGCAGGACATCTAAGAGGCAG
>JADFLN010000113.1 GCA_022564385.1 Nitrososphaerota archaeon
TCATGACGAGCTTGGAATCCGCAAAGAACACAAAGCAATTTAAATCCTTTCTTTGTTTAAATTGAGATATGAAAACTAAAATTGCTATAATCGGTGCGGGAAGAATTGCATACTCTCTCACATCGGCATTATTAAAGGAAGGATATATTGTTGATACAATAATTAGCAGAAAGATTAATTCAGCCAAAGCACTTGCAGGAAAATTTGGGGTAAAAAAATATTTTGATGATAAAAATAAAGAATTGGCAGGTTCTTGTTTTTCAAGTAAGGTTGAAATTGGTTTTGGGCGGAGCGTACTATTAACACAAGAAGAATTAGAGGAAGTAAAAAATAGATTAGGAAACAACGAGAAAATTCCATTTGAAATTGAATTGGTTCGTAATGCAAAAGATCATCTAAAGTTTGAAAATTATCGGATGACAAGTATAGAAATACAAAATGCAGTAGAGTATCTTATGAGTAAAATAATGACCAAATACTTGACAGATGAAGAAAATAAAACAGATGATGAGATTGATGAAAAATTAAAAGATTTCAAAGAATTTAGAAAAATTCTCAGAAAGGCAACTTTTGATGCAATTACAAGTTCAAAAGAATTTCAAAAATGGGATGAAAAATGTGCCAAGTTACGACACTCGGTATTACATAGAGGAAAACAACCTGATCAAAATGAAGCTAAAGAAGCTTTAGACACAGGTTTGTCTTTTCTAAAAATATTAGAGAAATACAAATGAGATTAGTACGGTACTGCTCAAAATCCGATCCGACGATTTTTGACACCTAGAATATCTGACGATATCTTGACAGAACCCAAAATAATAATACATAATAACTTCCCGTACCGTACTTTTCAAAATTTGATAAAATCATGAGTTCAAATCTGTTGAGATTTGATAATTGAATCTCTCATAGATATTTAATAAATCAGTTCAATACTCTGACTTGCAATTATTTTATTAAAAATGAGGCATCAAACTATTAGTTCAAAGCCCATCTTAGTCTCATTTCAAAAGTAACTTTTTGTATCAATCATACACTAAATGTGCAAATATTTTGAAACTTGATACAATACTGTCTCACGTTTTATGGAAATTGATATTCAAATAGTGTCAAACTAATTCTGTAAATCCCTTTGATGGAACCAAATTAATTCACAAAAGAAGGTTTGGGTCTTAAAGAACCCTTAACAGTTGTTATTCAATCTAAATTTTCTATAGGCTTATTTCTAATATCAGATCTTCGTTGTTGATGTCCGCCTGTCGCATATCCACGCCAATTTCAGAAAAAAGGAGACCAATTGTTGTGCTCAAATATAACGAATAATTTTTTCCAAGTTGGTGTTTAATTATGAATTTCTCTGCTGTTGATGATTTAATATGTCTGAATGAAGTATTGTTTGCAGACAAGAATATAGAAATAATTTCAAGTAAATTTTCCTTATTGAACTGACCTTTAATGAATAATATCAGATCCATAAGCATATTTTTGCATGAAGAACTAGCTAGAGTTTTTAGATCATCTGCAGACATGGATGAAAATAATACCTTTGCAGACTGTTTTGATATATGTAAAATATCTAACTCTCTTTCAAATCTTCCCCATTGAGTATGCTTTTTTAGCACTTGAGTAATCAAATTGTTAACACTAGTTCCAATAGAAGTGCTCTCATCATCTAACGAATTTGCAATATCTGCTGATACTCTAACAGATATTGTTCTAGTATCCTTTCGCATTAATTTAATTATTTGTGTTAATACTTATACCTACCAATTTATTAAGAAAATAATTAATATTATTTTTTTTATTTAAAATTATTAGTTTGTGTTATAATGAAGCATGACAGTTATCAATTTGATTAACGTAGTCAATTTGACTTGAGTGCATTGCAATCAAATAACAATATTCATTCTCCTCCACAGTTTAACAGGTTACAGCAATTGGAAAATGCATTAGATGAATCATCTATCGTAGCACTCACTGACAAATATGGTACTATTACGTATGTTAACGAAATGTTTTGTAAAATCTCAAAATATTCAAAGGAGGATCTCATAGGGCAAAACCATCGAATTTTAAAATCAGGACATCATCCTCCAGAATTTTATCAAGAGATGTGGAACGTGATTTCTCAAGGCAAAGTGTGGCGAGGAGAGATTAAGAACAAGGCAAAGGATGGGACATACTATTGGGTAAAAACCGTGATTGTGCCGTTCTTCGATAATAAAGGAAGTATTTCTGAATACGTTTCTATTCGAACAGATATCACGTACCACAAGAAAATAGAAGAACAACTTCGCTCTAGTCAGGAAATGATTAAACATCAACTTTACGAGATGAAAGAAATCGATTTACAAAAAGATGCCTTTGTTTCCATGATCGCACACGAATTGAGAACCCCACTTTCACCGATAATGATGCATTGTGAAATACTCAAAAACCCAGACATAATTGGAAAACTGAATCCATACCAGTCAGAGGCGGTAGATGACATTTATAGAAACTCAGATAGACTTGAAAAATTGGTGAAAAATTTGCTTGACGTTGAGAAACTTGACATGAACAAAATGAAATTTGAACTAGAAGAGTTCAGTGTGGATGGACTTATGATAGACATTTGCATGGATTTCTTAACTGTTATGAGCTTAAAACGAATCAAGCTAATAAACTCAGTTAAAGGAAGAATGACCATAAAAAGCGACAAAATGAAAATAACCCAGATATTTAGCAACCTAATTCAAAATGCGGCAGATTTTGTACCACAAGGAACGGGAAGAATAGAAATTAGTGCTCAAAGAAAGGAAGACAATATTGTTTTCTGTGTACAAGACAACGGACCTGGTATTCCTGAAGAAAAACAAAATAAAATTTTCAAAAAATTCTATCAAATTGACACATCACTTCGAAGAAAACATGAAGGAACTGGTTTAGGTCTTGCAGTCTGCAAGGGAATGGTGGAGGGAATTGGAGGCAGAATATGGGTTAAGAGTAAAGAAAACAAAGGATCTAGTTTTTTCTTCAGTGTTCCGAGGCAAAGAGAATGAAAATTCTAATAATTGATGATAATCAAGAGATCACCAAACCGTTATCAAAGTTTTTGACAGTAAAGGGTCATGATTGTACTGTCTCAAACGATGGAAAAAATGGTTTAACTCTCCTTCAGAAACAGAGATTCAATGTTGTATTGTTGGATCTAGCCTTGCCAGAATTTTCTGGTTATGATATAATAGATGCCCTTGAAAGAGATGATAAATTAAAAGAAAGTGCGATAATTGTATTTACTGCATTATCTTTAAAAAACGAAGAAATGGATAAGCTGAAAAAAAGAGGAATATATGCGTGTATTAATAAACCGACACAGTTGAATTTATTGCTGAAAATAATTGAAGGTGTAAAAGATATTACAGTCTAGAACAAACATTGATGATAAGAGAATCATTCTTCAGATAGATGGAAATGGATCAGGTTAGGTTGTATGCGAAAAATAAACCTTAACGAATGGGATAGATAGAGAAAATGGCAACTCAAAAACGAAAAATCGTTCAGGCCAATAATCACCACTCCATAAACGAGCTAAACCAGGAAAAAATTATACTAAAGGAGATCAACAAGTATTTAGATAAAAACGAAACAATCAGCAAAGAAATTTTCGATTCACTTAGTCATGAATTACGAACTCCTATTGTTACCATTAAAAGCTACATCGACATGCTTCTAAATGATCAATTTGGCGAATTAACAGAACAACAGAAAGAAAAGCTAGAAAGAATCAAAGAAAATACAGATTTACTTATAAAATTTATTTTTCAGATACTGGAAAAAAAAGAAAGTAGACAGTGATGTTGATGGATTTGAAGTAATTTTACAATTAACATTTGATACGAACTGCTAATCATAAATGAAGTACAAAATTTAGACAATATTTTCTGACTAATCTTTGGTTTTTATAATTTGAAATTTGTTCCTATTTGCGCCCATTTTAATCCCCAAAATGGTAGGTGAATCCCCGTGGACTCACTCCTAAAACTAAAAGGATCTTGAACTAATTTGACAAGTCACCTAGAGGATTTTTGAAAATTAGTTCAATTCTCTTTTTGTAGTCAATGATTTGTAAATTTGATATATTTTGTTTCAAAAATGACTTGTAGAAATCGT
>JADFLN010000114.1 GCA_022564385.1 Nitrososphaerota archaeon
TAATCACAAAATCAAAGGGTATGTTGGTGTGAGAACTCCAATTACTGAGCTGATGGTAATGACAGGCATTGAAGGTGCATGTCGTGACATGGAAGCAGGTAAACCAGTCAAAGCACATCTAAAACAAGTTGTTGAAAAATTAAGAACAGGAGACTACAAAATAACCAATAATGTCTAGAAAAATATCTGAATTGTCACTGTCAAATACTGTATTGTCTGTAGATATGTCATATCTACAAAGCACAAATAATCAAAGACAGGAGATCGGTCGTTCGTCTCTTGCCTTTGATTATGGTGTAATATCGCTGATGAAAATAATACACATTTGAATCTGAGAAAAAGGCTGATCTCAAAAAAATCAAGAATGTTTCTAACATACATAAAATGCGTAATCTCATATACGAGTATGAAAACTTTCTTGAGAGATTTTGATTAAATTTAAACGTAGAAATGTGACGAACTCTTTAAATTCCTAAAATTGAATTTGTGTTAAGTTATGAAAAAATTGCTAATGTTAGCAGTATTTTCTGTATTGATAGTTAGTGTATCTTTTGCATCAATTTTTGCACAATCCCAATATGAAATTCCATCATGGGTAAAAGGAGTTGCAAACTTTTGGGTGGAGGGAAATATTTCTGACAGTGAATTTGGAGAAGGTCTATCGTTTTTAATTGATAATGAGATAATCAAAGTTCCATTAATTCAAGAATTACAAAATGAAATTACTCAACTAAAAGCAGAAAATTCAGAAATACGTTCTAAACTTAACCTGTCAAAATCAATCCCAATACCAACACCTGAACCAACACCTCAACAAGAATCACAAATTTCTGTTCAAACAGATGATAGCAATTATGATGAAGGGGACATAGTTGTGGTTTCAGGAAATGTATACCCTATTCTAGGTAGTACACCTGTTACATTACAACTCTTTATCGAAGGAAGTCTGGTAGATATTGTACAAATTACAGTAGCACAAGATGGAACTTTTTCACATACAATAATTGCAGAAGGTTCATTGTGGAAAAAGATTGGTGATTACTTAGTAAGAGTTTCATATGGGGGAGGAAATATTGCAGAAACTGAATTTAGTTTTACACCTAAAACAGACATTCCAGAAACCACGGCAATTTTTGAAGTGGACACAGAAAGTCATGGAACATTTGATGTAGAGTATACCATCAAAGGAGGCACCATTAAAGACATGTTGTTATATTACAATATTTTTGCAATTATAATAGAAATCGAGTCAACAGATGAAGGAACCATTACATTAGATTTACCTAGAGAATTAATACGTGCTGAAAAACAAGATGGTAAAGATGATACTTTCATAATTCTCATTAACGGAATAGAAGTTGCATATCAAGAATCAGTAGTGCATTCAGATTCCAGAGTATTAACAATTAATTTTGAAGAAGGTGATGCTATTATCCAAATTATAGGGAATTTTCTTATTGGTAATGAACTAGATTCTACAATTACAGTAAAAACAGATAGGGAACAAGCATACAGAAATGGAGATGTAGTAAAAATAACTGGAGAATTGATGAATGTCAATGATCCCAACAAGGTTTCGGTAATGGTGTATAATTATAATGGATATTTTATTGAAGCACCTAGAGTAGTTACAAACTTGGATAGTTTTTTCACTAGTATTGTTGTAGGTGGTTCAATGTATGAACAATTTGGGCAAAATTCAATCAAAGTATTCTATGATGGTGAATTAAAAGCAGAAACTCATTTCTGGTATAATCCAAATTAACATAAATTCATGGTAGCTAATTCATAATCTAACTACAAATAGTGAAGATTTTTGATTTTTTTAACATGCCTGCTTGATTTCTAGTAATAGTTTTTTGACATCATATGGCTTTTGGAAGATTTGTTTTACGTCATCTTTTTTAAAAGGATGATCTGTAAAGCCTGTCAAGACAAATATCTTGGCGTTAGGGTCTTGTTCCTTGATTTTCATTATGGCATATGCTCCATCATAATCAGGCATTTTCATATCAAGTAATACAAAATCAGGGCATGTTTGCCGATATAGATTGTCTGCATCACAGCCATTGTATCCTTTTCCCTTTATTTCAATTCCATTTAGTTCCAAAAACATTGAAGTTACTTCTAGTAGATCTTCATCATCGTCGATAATTATTATACTTGGATGCTTTTTCATATATTTTACAGCTTGTTCACAAGAATATTACATTGCGTATGCTCATAATTTGCAGATCATTTTTGTGTATGTTTTTGTAATCATACTACAGATTATGAATTATGATTTATTCTCGTATAGGATTGTGTAAGTTTAGAAAATAATAAACTGCCGGGATTGGTGATCGAAGGAAAACACCTTCAGATATAGACCACCAAGAAGTTATCTCTGATACTAGGAAATGATAGAATAAGAGAGGAACTATGCTCAAAATAAGCATACATAGTCTATATTTTACAAATACGTAACAGTAAACAAGGAAGCTGACACAATAACCTATTGTCATATAGAGTTCCTATCGTGTTACGGGTGTACGCATACTGGCTACACTGTGTAGAGGATAAGTATAGTTGGCTTCTTGATTTTTTTCAAAAATTCTTGTATAGTTCCTATAATGATTACGAACTTAACAGGCAAAGGTTACAAAAAAGGAAAACTAATCCTTGATCTCTATATCCCCCAATAGTTCTAGATAGTAAATTGCATCCAGTTTTACTGATGTATGTTTCATTTTTTGTTCTTGAAAGTTGTTACACTGACAGACGTTACTTTGTCATGCACTTTTTGTCTCTGGATCCTAATGATTATCTCACATTTCATACACCAATAGACAACAGCCTCTTTCTCGGGATTATGTCTATTTTTAGTAGAAATTACAGCATCATAGACCATCTTTTTGTTAGAACCACATTGAATACAAAAGACATTTGGATATCTTCCCAAATTATATCATGTCCAAAGATTTTGCAAATTTCCAGTTAGTCCGTTTGGAATATTAGTAAAAAACTCTACATAATCATGGCAACGTTCTGATTGAGTTTCTGTATGAATTAATTGAAAACATGGAGATATGTCAGGATAGATAAAAATCATGAAAGCAACACCAAAAACAAAACTAATTGCCCCTACTACTAGAATCATATTGTACCCTAGAACAACCTCGATAATGATTTGTTTAACAAGGAGATTCTCCAACTCTACATACTGAATCAATTACTGGATCACCCGTATTATTATCATTGATTTGTCTACCCATAAAAATCTCTAAAATATAATCATCATGTACAATATTACTAATATAGAACTGCTGTTCAAAATTCTGTGGTGTTTTAACCAAACCTGAATTATCAGTATATCTTACATCACTAAACATTGATCTATAATCTTTATGGTTTGCATCATGCCATTTTGAGGTATCTGTCTTTTTTATTAATTTAACCTGTACCCTCACAGTTTCACTATCACCTGCAAGAAAGTCTAGTGGAGTTAGATTAAGACTTGAAAACCAATTCATTACTGATGGGAATTGGCAATGCCATTGATAGTCTGCTGGGTCGCCTTCATTAACAGTAAACTTTGCGAAACCAAATTCATCTATCAAAACTGCTTTGGTTGTTATTGATAAATCACAGACTGTCTTGCCTACAGTTGATGGTAATCTGTTATCTGCTTGGTCTTGTTGTTTTTCTTTTTCTTCAAGATATGTTTCTGTATCTTCAAAATTCTCTACACATAATCCTGTTGCACCACAAATCAAGCCCTTATCTGCAATATCATTAATGTTTACTAATATTGGTATAACAAAGACAACTGCAAATATCAGAATCGCAACCATTCCAATCAGTGACGTCAATCTCATAATCATATTCACCATTTTTTGAAAATAAACCAAAATGACAATTACCTAATTGAATTCTAGTATTGTAAAATATTTTGAAGGTTGTTTTTAATTTTGATCTTCGTGGTTCTTCTTGGTTTGATAATTTTCTCTGTTTTTCAGCATAACCTACTAAATTCTTGAGCCATAATTTATGATGATATTCACTTGGAAAATTCATACGCAAAACCCACTGCATTTGATGCATCGACCGTTTCTACTATGAACTTGCATATGGCAA
>JADFLN010000115.1 GCA_022564385.1 Nitrososphaerota archaeon
TTTGACCTTTAGGTCCTTTATGAAGTAAAGAATCATCAATATCTATTGATTCAGTTGAAAGAATTATGTCTCTGATTAATCCAGTTTTTTCAGGGTATCTACTGACATCTAGAACGTTTATGTGAATAATGTCACCTTCAGTTAATCGCCAAGAAAGCCATGTGTCAATTGTGTCTCCTTTTAGGTTTTGTATTATATAGCCAGATGTTACAGGTTCAGCAATAGAAACCTCATGTTCTTGGCCTACTGGGATCATGAAATAAATAGAATATGGAACAATTACTGCAATAACAATTACTGCTAATGTTATTGATAAAACATATCGTCTATCGTGGCGATTTGCTTTTTGCGTTACCGATTCAGTAATCTCATCTGAGATAATTTTTTCTTGTTCATGTTCTTTGGAAGATCTTTCTGTTTGAGATAATTTTTTTCGTAACTCTTCATTGTTTTTTTTTGAGTTGATTGTTTTTTGATGTAAGATATTTGTTTCATTTTTTAGAAAGATATTTTCTTGTTCTAATTCTGCAATATCATGTTTATATGATGTAAATTTTTTTTCTAGTTTTTTGTCTGTTCTTACTAATTCTTTTGTTCTTTTCTCACTATAATTTAGAACATCTTCAAGCAAAATTTTTTCTTGTTCTGCATCTTTATTCTCTGAATTAGTAGATGTTTCTGTCTCATTCACCGTTTATGCTCCAATCATTGTTAGGAGTTGATTAATTTGAATTGGTTTCCTAATACAGCCAAGTATGCCACGTTTTTTCAAATCAGATTCTTCTGATTCTGAAATAGATGTTGCAGTAAATATGAAAATATTCTCATCTTTCAGTTTTCCTTCCTTTTCCAAAGCATCAATTACATCATAACCCGTAAATTCGGGCATGTTAATATCCAACAATATTACGCTGAATTTTTTTTGTCTAATAAGGTTTAGTCCATTTTGACCATTAGTTGCTTCAGTATGAGGAATTTTTTTCAAATCAAAAAAACGAGACAGCAGACTGATTATACTTTGGTTATCTTCAATTATTAGAATTTCTTTTAAAGTACTTGAAATGGATTCCACATTATAAAATATTGTTTTTAGAATATAAATAGTTCATTCAGAACTGTAACTAGTATAATTTCATGATTTTTAAAGTATATGGTTCTCATAAGGTACTGAAATATCAAAATAAGGCCTATTCGGAACCACTACTGATAAAAACAAGATATTATTACTAAATTGTAAATGGATAGGACTGATTCGGAAATATTAAAGTTATTAATTGATGATAGTTCCATTTCCGCCCCAATGATTGCAAAAAAGCTGAAGAGAAAGAAGATTTTGCTGACTCCGAGAGCGATAAGAAAACACATTATATCACTACAAAAAAGTAATGTAATATCCAAATTTACAGCAATTCTGGATGATGAATCAAGCGGAAGAGAAGTTAAGCGTATCATTCTTGTCCAATTTCAGCACACAAGTAATTTTCTAAAACGTTTGGAAGAGTATAAACAATATCTTATGTCTGCCCCATATTGTATATTTGCAATTAGAGTTAGGGGAGATCTTGACTGGATTCATTACAAGTGTTTTCCTTCTAAAAAAATGGCAGACTTTGAAGATGATATTTTCAGGCAAACTTTCAGCGACATTATAAAGAATTATCACGCATATGATGCTGAAGTGAGGAAGGATAATTTTAATGGATTAGTAACTGAAAACGATGTAAAAAACCATCTTTTTAAATATGCTGATACTACAGTAATCGGTTAGAATAAAATCTAAATTTTTCACAATAGAATTTTCAAAAAACACAGTTTAAGTCAGATGCTAATCATGTGTTGTGAAGACCAATGAATTCTCTACAAATCATTAGAACTTAAGACCAAAACCGATTAGGTACTTGGTGAGAGTTCTAATTACATTGTATTTTCTAAAATAGTATTTAGTAGGTGCTGAGAATTTGTATGAATGATTTATTCGTTAATGTTTTAAGTAAATTTTGTAAAGTCATGTCATGACAATTCTGTTCATTCCAATAAGACCATCCAGAAGAGATTCAGATGACACAGAAGATTAGATTACTTTCTGAAAAAATATTATCTAATATTACTGATTTTTAGCCTATCCACGTCCATTTTTATCCCCAAAATGGTGGGTCAATCCCCGTGGGGTCATTACTCAAAACTCTAAAGGGGAATTATCTGATTGGTTCAAATCCCTATGATCATATTTTTAATAAAATAATTGCAAGGATTTGATTTGCCGTTCACGAAAAAATTTTTGGGAAAACTAAGTTTTCTTTATAAACAAAAGTGGTGAGTGTTGAACCAATTTGACAAAACCCGCTCCCAGTATCAGACTGCATAAAGTTTAAGATTTAATATACTGAAATAAAACGGAACTAAAAAAGAGACGCTACAAGGCCAACTCCCATCCGATTTGAATCCTTCAGACCCAAACCATTATTGGAAACATATTTGGTTCACAGACCAACAGTCGTTTTACGAAAATTGGCCCAGTTCAAATCTTGACAGGTTCGCTCATTAAAAGCATGTCTCTTAAAGCACGTTCATGATGATATTTTATTTTTTTACTGCCAAGTTTTCCAGAAATTTGCGGAGTTTCCATCTTTTTCATACGTGGTTGTTTTTCTAGTTCTTCAAGTCCTCTTGTAGCATATTCACGCATTTCTCTTTTGTCATCGTCATTCATTTCAACATAGTCAGGATCATATGCGGATGGATTCATGATTCTTTTTTCTTTTACGGCATCCTTGTATTCCTTCCAGAATTTTCTTTTATATTTTTCATCATGTCCCCATTCAAATACGGGGGGAAAGATGGTGTGAAGTACTTTTTCCAACGGGGTTTTTGCCTGTAATGTACTTTGTGCATAAAATCCATCTCGTGCGTCCTTGCCATATTCTAGATCTTCGATTCGTTTTTCCAGTCTTTGTATGATATCAATATTAGGAAGTTTTTCAAACTGGTTCTTTAGTTCAGACCTTTCTTTACTGAGTTCATGAACTTGTTTTGTCAATCTATCTATTTCTTCAGATTGTTCAACAACTTCAATTTTTTCAAAGATTAACAGTTTAGGTTCTAGCTGTTTGTATTTTGCGACATTCTTGTTTTGGTTACGAATGTATTGAGGAAGATATTTCTTGTGAGCCCCAAAACCATGAGCATATGCTTCTCCATGTACCTCTTCTGCCTGAGTCATTGCAAAAGCCTTCAAACTGTGTATGTTTTTCTTAAATCGTCCATTATGTTCATATCGTTCAGCAAAGACAGGGTTTACTTTTGCCATATTTTTTCGTAATCTATCAAAATATGCAATTTCATTCTCTACTGCCTTTCTTACACTAGGGTTAGTTCCATATACCAGATCCAATTCGTTTAATCGTTTACAATGTCGTTGAACATCAGGGGCAGTCTCCCTGGATAAATAGATCATTCTTGCTTTTCGTCCTTTGGTTATCTTTGCAGGAAGATGAATCTCCACAGGGTCTTTAGTAAAATCAATGTCTCGTTTTCTTACTTGGCATAGTTCTCCAATCCTAGCTGCCGAATCCTTTAGTGACATGTAAAGACGTTTTCTTTGTGGGCTGGCATAAGTGCATGTCAATCTTATTTCATCATGGGTAAATGGGTCGGGATCCAGTTCTTCTTCAATGACAGGTAATGAAACGTTGTCTAAGAAATCTTCCAAGTCAATATACAAGCCTCGCATTTTTGCATATTTTCTGCATTTGCTGACATAACCTTTGATGGAACTGGGCATTTTTGCACAATATGGTTTTGCCTTTGCGTTCTTGAATGGGGGATTAAACAAAATATCAAGATGGTCTTCTTGCATAAAATCAACAAATTTCTGGAAAAATGCAAATGTCTTTTTTGAATTGTCTTCGGTGATCAAATCATCAAGTACGGTATCCATCTGTTTTTTGTAGGCATATTTACAAAAAACCTCTAGGTTTCTCAAGGCAATTTCTGCATTGTGTTTGCTACTCTCAGACTTGCTTTTCTTAAATGCCCTATCCAAGAAAGTTTCCTTTGAGATTTTCTCATCAATATATGACAACTATTAAGAAACAGG
>JADFLN010000029.1 GCA_022564385.1 Nitrososphaerota archaeon
AGTGACATCTTCACATAAAAAAGAAGCAATGCAGACAGCAAAAGAATTGGGCATAAAAGAATACATTACAAAACCGTTTGATAACATAAAGATAGAACAGTTAATTGAAAACATTTCAGAACTATAGGATCAGTCATCATTTCAATTTTAGTATTTAGAAAAGTTGACAGATATCGTTCCATCAGAGTAACACTATCTGTAACTCATACTGCAGCATATCCAATAATTACATTTTTTCTACAACAGATAATCATAGATTGGATTGAAGATACATCAGAAATCAATTTAGTTTAAGGATTATGTCAAGATTTCATTCCCACCAATGCAATAAATGCTGCAGATACTCCACTAAAAATAACCTAGACAATACCAGCACACTTAGCATCACAAATCACAGAGTCATCAGCCCCATACAATTGTAAATTTTCTGAAAAAGATGGGAAGTACGTAATGGATGATGAAAAAATGATCAATAACGTAACTAAATAGAATATGCTTACAAATTTATCAATCTCAGTTCCAATTGCTCTAGTTTTAATGGCATTAATTGCAAAAATACATCAAGAAGTAGAAGAGCACAACAAAAGAGGGATACAAGAGAGAATTGATAGTGGTTTAGAATATGATTGTGTCTATAATGAAAATCTTCAAAAAGAAATTAAATGGTGTTTTTTCTAGTCATAGCATGTTTGTAATGATGGCAGATATTCAACTCAAAGAAGGTGCTGAAGAAGATTTCAAAAGTTGGTTCTCAGAATCAAACAAAGTATTGTCAAGTTTTCCTGGATTTGTGTCTAGACGATTTCTAAAATCTGCAGATGGAAGTTGTAGGATAATTGTGGAGCACGAAAGCAAAGAAACGTTTATCAAAATGCATCAAAGTCCTGAACATGAAAAACTTCATCCAAAAGGACGTTCCTTTATGAGTGCAGATCCTGTAAGAAAAACATTCACTGTATCTGCTGAATAAATTGAAACTCAATCTTGTGTAAACCTAGTTTTTTAACAGATAATAGGCATGTTTTGTATTGTATTAATAACTGATCCAGGTAGTAACACGATTGCTTTTGTACCGATGTTATCATTACAGTATGGAATTGATAGATAATTAAACATAGTTAACATATTGAAAATATAGATTGACTGATAGAGAAATATGTTTTCACATTAACAATAATTTACAAATAAAAAAGAACTTAATTTAGTAATATTCTACAATAAAGATGATTATTATTAAAATGTTTAAAATAATCACATAATCATCTATCTTTTGATTTGAGAGTTCATACTTACACGAACTCTTGAGTAATTTTTGATAAAAATTTGACATTAGTTGACTAAGTACCGAGGACTTTCAATTAATGGAAAAATATTTTTAAAATAACTAAAGGTCGTCTTTTTCCTCAGAACCTAAATCTTCTAATAAATTAGAATATTTTTCAATAAGCTCATCTGTGATTTTCTCATCGTTTTGGTTCATCTACTTTAATTCTCCTTGTAATATCATTTAGATCTAATTCCGGGTCTATTGTAGCTGATGCAACAACATTTACAATGTCAATTGTTGATTTGGTTTGAGTCATTAAGAATTAGAGACTCCACAAAAGAATCATGATGTTATAAAAAGCAACAATTGAGATTATGACAAATATTGCTCCAACAGAGATCTTTTCATGATTTAGAAAATTATTATGGTATCCAGCCAAAATAGTAATTCATTAGAAGCACTACTGCAGATAATGCACTAATAATTAAAATCGCAGTAATGTTAAAGTCACTTTTCATTATACACTCACAATTTTTGATATCAATCACGATACAAGAATGATATGTAACAATGTTAAGTGCTACATAAATATCAAAAGGAAGGATAACGGTTAATGCAGAAGCAATTACCACTCCAAGAGGAAATGCTTAGAAATTTGCGAATCATAGTTCCAAATTCATAGTTACTGTTGCAAGTCACGTTGTTACTTTCCTCAATTGCTTCTGTATTGTATTAATTAAATCAGCAAATTTGGATCATTCAAGTTAACAATGTTAACTGAAGTATATTACCAACAACCTAGAAAGAAGAATGAGATTTGGCAAAATTAACGTGCAGCGACTATGGTTATGATTGCGATTTTATAACTGAAGGGGAAATAGAACACGTAATAAAAAAATTTGGACAACACATGGAAGAAGAACATGGGATAGACTATGGCAAAGAAGCACTGATGCAGATTATCTTAAGAAAATGTGGTTGTTGAATACAATATAAGAAATGAATTTTAGATGATTGAAAGTATTGACTATAATTTTATTATACTATTTTTAGATTCTATCTTTCTTCAGGGAGATGGTGGTATTTTTGGATTTGTTGGACAAGGTAGAACTGCGTTAGGAAGTGATAATCCAATAGTAAAAGGCATAATTCCAACATTATTTGCAGTTACTGGATTTGGGATATTGCTTAATTTTTTCAACTCTGCAGTTAGAAAGAAGATGGTTGATCAAACAAAGCTAAAACGAATTATGAAAGAGACACGTGCATGGCAAAAAGAGAGAATGGCTGCTATGAGATCTAAAGATCAAACCAAAACAGCTGAACTAAGCAAAAAATCCTCGTACATGAATAAAATGTCAATGGAGATGATGCAGATGAATATGCGACCAATGATGATTACTTTTGTGCCATTAATTCTGATATTCTATCTTGTATTACCACAATTATTCTCTTACACTGTAGCTTTATCTCCAATTCCGCTAAACGTCATTCCTGGTGACTTTTTTCATCTTACGTGTACCGCTGCACAAGCAGCAGATCCAGAAAACGTGTGTACTCAAGAAAACGAACTATATCTTTGGGCATGGTATTTTCTTTCATCTATTTCGTTTAGTGGAATTATAATGAAATTGACAAAAACTTCGATGAATCTAGGTTGATATCATGAGCAAACGTGTTACAATCATGATTGATGATGACTTGAACAAAAAATTTAGACAACGTCAGGCAAAAAATATTCAACAAAAAATAATCTTTTATAGTTATTCTAAAACATTGAACGAAATACTACGTAAATCTTTGAAATAATCATTTTTTTTAACTTGATTAGTGCTGTTTTTCACGTTTAGGTTTTGAGTGAGCCTTTATCATGTGTCTTTTTGTTCGTTCTGGATCGGTAAATTCCATATCGCAGATTCTACATTTGTTTGTAAATTTATCCTCTCTTTTGAAAATATTCTTTATCAAACTCTTCCTAACTGATAACTTTGATTTCATATCCGATTAAGAAATTAGACATTATAAGGAATTGCTCAACATTGTTAATAATTCATCAGATTATTCACAATAGTTAAAGTAGTATTATTTTCAATATCGATATTGGCTAATCCCAGAAAATATCGTGACAGAATATATATTGTAAAAGATATTATTCTCACTCTTGCAGAATATGGCCAGATTAATCAAACCGCATTGTTTAGTTTTTGTGGGTTAAATATTTCAAAACACAGACAGATTTTGGATAATCTAGAACATAATGAGATGATACAGAGAATAGAAAAGGTAGAAGGAAAAAGAACAATCACAATTTTTAAGGTCACAAATAAAGGAATGAATTTTTGTCATGAAATGCTAGAACCGTATGAAAAATTGTTTCCAAGAAGCGGTGTCTCTTCTAATTCACAAAATCTTTGATGGTTACTATTTATCTAGATATTCTGAGGATATTGTTTTGTTCAAGTCTTCTCGCTTTTTCAAATAATTATAATATCTTTTGTTCCATGAACTTAGAGATCTAAATTGTTGTATACCTGTAACCAACCAAATTCCAGAAGTGACTAAAACTGTTATTAACAAAATAATCAACATGAATCCAAATTCATTTTCCAATAAAAGAAGAAATTTTGGGTGCGTGATTAAATACGCCGAAATTCCAATTGCCAAGGGAGCTAAAATAAGGGCTGATAATGAAACACCAAGCATCAGTCCTTTCATGTACTGAATTTTTTCAATAAAACTATCCATAGAACTTAGGATATCGTTGCTATTGTATTCCAAATTCTCCAGTCTCAGGTATATTCAAATAAGTTCTTTTCATCTGTTCAGAGTTCATTGGGATCAAGGAGATATTAAAATTTCTAGGGGATTCATTCTTACATCTCCAAGTCTTTGTAGTATTTAGTTAATACTTAACAATGTTAATTCAATATTATTAAAAACTAGATGCATTTAATCCCGTGGACTAATATGAAAATAAAATAGAAGATGAAAACCTTGCAGATAAAAAAAATGATGATTGGTGGAGATTAGAAAAATATCAGATGGTAGGAGGAAGTTTTCTTGGATATGGCAGTTAATTGTCATGGAATATGTGGGTTCTACAAGACTACAAAAATAAAAACATCAATGAAATATGAAACGGGGCAAAAAAGATGTACATTTTGTTCAATTTTTATTGAAACGACATATGGAATACCTGATTTAATCACTCATGGTTTAATTTTTACAATGTTAACATTTTTCATTATAGGTATCTTTAGATCAGACTAGAAATAAGAAAAAGTATCAGCAAATATATCTTTCATCTTATCTACAGAATTTAGTTTCATTCTTGATAATGCATTATGAGTAATTTCTTTTATAGATTCCTTAACAATGTTAATTATTGTATATATACATAAAATATAGTTAAATTAACATTGTCAAAAGCCTATGTCTTAATTGCTGGTAAGTTAGGATTAGAAAAAGAACTAATTTCTAAATTAAAAACAATTGAAAATGTTAAAGAAGTTCATGGAACATTGGGTGTGTTTGATTTTATAGCAAAAGTAGAAGCCGACTCTGAAAAGCAAGTTAATCAAACTATCTTAGAGAATATTCGTAAAATAGATAATGTTAATTCTACCATTACATTGATGACTGTCCAGGATACAGATTTTTTTGTAGTAGATTCAAATGATCTAACGACTTCAATTTTGAGAAGTGTTGCTGCCCAAGCTTATGTGGTATTTCATACTGATCGTGGAAAAGAAATCCTAGTAGCACGAAGTTTTAACAAAATTCCAGAAGTAAAAGAAGTAGATGTTGTGTTAGGGTATTATGATGTTATTGGAAAAATCGAGACATCCAGTCACAAAGAACTTGAAAAAATACTTACAAAAGATATTAGAAAAATAGAAAATGTCCAAAGTTCAATGACTCTCATAGTTAATCTGTAGACCAAAAATAAAAAAACTTGATTCACTGTAAAATTCGTTACGAATTGTTAATGATAATCCTAAATGAATTAATCTTCATGACATTTTTTTTGTGATTCAGTTTAAACTCACATGTAGATTAAATTGTTCCAAAATCTGGAACCTGCAAATAATTAATATACAAAGATAATTATATTACATTGTGGAATATTGTGATCTTTTGACGGAAATTCTGAAGATTGAGTCAACAGTTAGATTTGTAGGAATGTACGATTGTAATTTTAAAATAATTACGGATGGTTATCAATCAGGTGTTATACCTCATGTAAGCAGAGAAGAACATCAAAATTCAATACGATATGATATCAAACGATGGGAAACTTACAAAATGTTTCAGAGTCAGTTAGGGGATACAAAGTATGCCATGGTAAGGTATGACAAAGTCATATTATTGACGTTCTCACTTAGTGGCGAAGAATTTTTGCGAGTTACTATTGAACCTACTGCAAATTATAAAATGATAATTGATAAAATTCAAGATTTAATAATTAAAAATCCTATTTTACATTAAAAGTTATCTAATATTTTAATTAGTCATTAATTTGAGAAATCATCCGTATTGGTAATGAACACCTTTTTCGCCACGTGGATGACGCCATTCAGTTTCATGTGAACAAGTACCACATTCCAAACATCCTTCGTGTTGTAGTATTGTTTTTCCACCTTCTTCTGTGAAACATTTTGCAGGACATAAAACAATCATCTTTTTCATAAACTCACTGTCTTTTAGAATTATAATATGTGAAACATGATCTTCAGTATAATTTAATTTCTCTATACGTTCAGCTAAAGATAGAATGTTTGGTGAATATGATGATGATACAATTTTTCCATGTTTTTCAGCTAGTTGTATTGGAATTTTTACGTATGTATCTTCTGATTCAATCATAGAAAAAATTTTATCATAACCGAGAATATTTACAAATTTAACCGCAATTCCTCTAAGAGTATCATTGGACATTAGTTTTAAAATTGGGCCATACCGTTTGCCTATAGAGTCCTTTGGAACATTTTTAGTGGCATCAAGAAAAATTTTCAAATAATCCTTATCAATTTGGTTCATGTCTGTAGTATATGGGCTTTCATCTATTAATTGAGAATAATATTCCCCTAGATATCTTTGAGAAAAATCATTTTTATCGATGGCTCGTGCCACAGCGTTAGCAGCTCGCACTGCATCATCTATTCCTACATTTAGTCCTTCAATTCGTGGACCGACAAAAATTCCTCGTCCTGCAGCATCTCCAACAAACAAAATGTTTTTGAAAAATGGTTTTTTCATTCTACATCGTTTACCATCTGGTATCAATTTTGCACTGTATTCAGATTCAACATAATCTGTCCCAAAAGTGACTCCATATTTTGTAACCATTTGGTCCTGAATAAAGGATAATTTTGACTTTAGTTCATCAGTGTTATCATGTGTGGAAGAAAGATAATTTCTTCGAGTGTCATTCCAAGATTTAATTAGCTTAGCCACCCCAAAACGAATTCGAAGTTGTTCTTCTTGAGGCAAATTTTTATCAATTTCTTTTTGGATTGGGATTTCGTCTTTGATAAATTCACTAACCATTGAATTTTTCAATAGCGTATCAATCAATGTGTGTGGTTCAACGGGATTTTTTAGTAGTGAATTAAAATGATATACAACTCCTATTGACAGAGTATCCCGATTAGTGTACAGGAACCCACCACCAATGTGATTTAGTGTTATATCACCCGCAAATAGATGGGCTGCTCCTTCATCAGAGTTCACACCAAATCTCTCGTTAATTATTTTTTCAGGAATTCTTACTATAACTTTGACGCCCTGATACAATTGCATTGATGTAAATTTTGATCTGGCTCCCACCATCTCGGCGACTTCTGAGTTTACTCCATCAGCTGCGATGACTGCCTTTACTTCAAATTCATCAATCTCGTCAGTTTGTATTATTGTCCTTCCTTCATTATTCCATGTGATTGATCTAACATGAACCCTAGGAATTATTCCTCCACCAAATTTTTGTGATATATCCACAGATTGTTTGGCAAACCAAGAATTAAGTTTGTTCATAAGAACTGAGTAGCCAAAGTTGGACTGGTACTCATGAGATGCAGTAAGATCCATTGAGTAGACCTTGTCTTTTGATGTTGAGTGAAGAATGTATTTGGTTATTTTTCTTTCAAACGGAGAATCATCTAAGAAATTTTCATAGAGATCCTCAACATTAGTTACTTTGCCTTTTTTTGGTTTTTTTGAATAGAGTATTCCCCCTGAAATATTTTTAGAGCCAATCTTACTTCCAGCCTCTAAGATAATTGCTTGTTTTCCAAGGTTGGATAATTGTTTTAGAGCAGCTAATCCCGAAGAACCACCCCCGATAATTGCCACGTCATATTTTTCCATTCCGTTACGCCTGTACCACTTGTTGTTGTATTTTGAGTTCTTCCATCAATAAAGGTATGACTTCTTCCAGTCTACCTTTAAGGAATATATCACACACGTTTTTTATTGGAGCGTTTTCATCAGGATTGATTGCAATAATAAATCCGGATTCCTCCATGCCAGATACATGTTGCATAGCTCCACTTATTCCAATTGCCACGTAGAGCATGGGGCTAATTTCTTTCCCACTTGTCCCAATAACTCTGGCTGGAATCATATACGTTGAACTAATCGTAGGGCTTGCCGAGAAGACACTTTTTGAAATGGGTAAGGATATCCCTATTTGTGCACCCAGTTGTTTAGCAAATTCTTCAATAAGCTTGATGTTTTTTTCTGGTGCTTCGTGTATTCCACGTCCAAAGCTTACAACCGTATTATAGCTATCAAAATCTACCTTGTCTTCGACAAATTTTTGGCTTAGAACCTTGATTTTGAGATCATCATCACTAACCTTTGGCTGAAAATCTATTACAACTCCACTTCTTTTTGAATCGGGTTTAAGTGGTTTAAAGGCACCAGGTATAACATTACAAGATTGTGGTGAGTACTCACGTATTGATAGTTTTTCATTTCTATTATCAAGACAAAGAATAGTAGTCCATAAAAATCCCGAAAAATCTACCCGGTACATTTCCAGAGTTTTTTTGTACATGATGCGTTTACCGCCTGTTTTGACAAAATGTGAAATGTCTAAATCAGAAATTACAAGTTTATTGACATCCGATGCAAGACCAGAATCCAAATCCGCTAAAACAGTAGATGATAAATGTCTTCCAATACTATCTGCTGCAAAGAACATGTACCGTGGTTTTTTAAATTCTTGAGAATAATTTGGTTCAATTTTTTCTGCAATTTCTTTTGACAAAGAAATTTGACTAATTACTTTGGTATGAATTGTGTTTATCAAATCTTTCAAATCTTGGTGATCAGCAACAACAACGGCATCAGCTCCATGCTCGATTAATGTCTCAGACAAATTCTTTATGTTATGTCCTAAAATTACTGCAACTACTTTCTCATTTAAATCGTATCTTCTATTGAAGTCATCAAACAATCTTCTTGCCTCCCCTAACATTTCAAAGCTCACAGGAAGTAATTCCCCATCAATGTGTTCAATTACAACATAAACATGACGATAGTGCTCTTTGGTCACTTGATCACCATTGCGTTAAGTGCTTCTCTCATTGCTGTAACAGTTTTACGTATATGTTCTGGATTTGAACCATCTAAAATTTCTGCGTGTCTTATCACTTTTCCTTGTGGCACACGTTGTACATCATATACTATTGTTGGTGAACCTACAAGGCCTACGAGTGTTTTATCAGCACCAAGTTCTTCAGAATCAAAAGTTTGAAGACGATCTTTATAGTTATTAGCTCGTTCATGAGCCTCTCTTTGATATTTTTCGGCAGTTAATCTCAAAGAAGCAGTACTAAAGTAATATTTGTATGAAGGATCAATTGCAATAAAAACTGGAAGAGGTGCTTCAATTTCTTGAATGAGATCTGAAATACCCCGTAAACTCAACAAACGTTTTGCTGTTACAGTTCTTTTTTCTAAATTAATATCATAGCTAATAACATTACCCAGAAATGTGAATCCTAATTTCCATGCAATTTGTGGGCCTGTCTGACCTGTTTCGCCATCAGTAGCTCTATGTCCTGAAAATACAATATCCATTTTTCCATCCATTTTTTCAATTCCTTTTTTTAGAACTTCAGCGGTACCTATCGTATCTGCTCCTGCAAAAATTTTGTCGTTGTATAAGTGAAGCACTTCAGCATCACAAGTTTCCATAGCCATTTGTAAAGCTGAATTAGCTATGTGCCCACTCATTGTACCAATAGAAATTTTTGCACCATATTTTACCTTAGCATAAAATGCTGCTTGTGCAGCTATTTTGCTGTGCGGACCTAATGTGCTTTTCGTTTGAGATCTGTTAAGGGTTCCATCAGGATTATAACTTATACTTCCTTCTGAAAAATCAGGCTCTAATTTTACAACTACTGCAATATTCAGAAGCGTCATATTCACCCTTCGTAAATCGAATTATAAATGTGCATTAACATTGTTAACTAAGTTTTTCAAAACGCTACAATTAAATCAAAGACTTTACTAATTGTTTTTTTGTTTTACATATCCAATTAAGGAATCAGGCATTATAAGGAATTGCTCAACATTGTTAATTATTCATTAGATTATTCACAATAGTTAAAGTAGTATTATTTTCAATATTGATATTAGCCAATCCCAGAAAATATCAAGTTTTTGTTAGGTGAGTATTACCAGCTAAAACTCGGGGTAAATTTGGGCAAAAAGATTAAAACGAATACAACTTGGCTAGTCCATGCCACGGGTAAGCACAGTTGAAAAAGAGAATGCACCTGAAGATGTTTTAAGAGTATACAAGCAGATGGAGTCGTATTTTGGCCGAGTGTCAGCGTTGCCCAAGGTTATGGCACACAATCCTGCATTTCTCAAAAGTCTCTTTGAACTATATGGCTCTATTCATTCTGAGAATGATGAGCTTATGCAAAAGATTGCAGTGAAGGTCTCAAAGATAAACTCGTGCAAGTTTTGCGAGGGAGCACACTCTTACCTGCTAAGGAAGATGGGAGTATCAGATGAGAAGATAAGATCTCTTGAGGATGACTCGCAGCACTCAGAGAAAGAAAGAGCAGCCTTGAGATGGGCTGAGGTCGTTACAAACAAAGAATATTTTGGCCCAGATGCTGATAGGAGTTTTGAAGAGCTAAAAAAACAGTTTGATGAAAAAGAGATCGTAAACATAACAGCAGTCATAGGAATGTACAACTTTTTGAACAGGTTTGTAGATTCGCTTGGCATAGATCCGGAATTTTAGAAAACACTCTAGAAGTTAAATCTGGATTCACAAGAGGTGAACATGATAAACAAGCTGGCCTTGGAGATTGCAATAACTAATGCAAAATCCTGATTCTTGAGGATTATTTACAATATTTATCTAGAAAAATAACTAATCTAGAAGAATTTATCCAATATTATCAAGTGTGCTATATGCCATACACATTTCCCATTGTAATACAATCTTGTATTCGATCTAAGGTCTAGAATAGATTACAGTAGGAACAGGTTCATCAAGTGAGTGAATCTCAGTTTTTAGTTGAATGTGACCTAGTTCCTCATGATAAATTTCCAAAACTACTGGATGTCTTTCCCATTTTAGTAGATTTGGAAATGGAACAATTTCAATAAACTCTGAACTAGAAAATGTTTTTTGAAAAGATTCATTCATCCCAAGAATTTCCATGACGACAGAATTTGTTTTATCAGATTTATCTAAATAAGAAATTTCAACATAGCCAGAATCATAGTATATTGCATCTATCTGAAATGTTTGACGAAGAACATCTTTGTCATCTGTTCCCCCACCTGTTAAGAAAACTATTGCTAAAACAGTAATTAAAATAAGAGAAATTGTAGGTACAATTTTTCTGGCCATGCCACTAGTTTTTGAATTCTTTTTTTATATTTCGTAAGAATTTAGAGTGAATTCGAATTCTCTCTAATGTTTGAGATTGTGTTCTTTCTGTTCCAGGTGTAGGATGAGACTTGAAGAATCGCTTGATATCATTTTCCATAGAGTCATCTGCAATTAATGAAATACTTGCTACAATTCTGTTGAATAAAGGATTTCCACTGCCTACTTTTTTGCTTAGTTTATTCCAATTTTTCTTTAACCATGGCCACATAATCTTTTTCCCATATGGATTAGCAGCTATTCGCATAATAGGCAATTGCATGTTTTGAGATCTGACTTCGGATGTCAAAGAGAATTGTAATGTCTTGATCAAAAGTTTTTCATCACTAAAATTGCACATAGCACCCAAGAATCTTAGTTTCTCTTCCATGGTATTTGCTTTTCTGTATAATGAAATAAGTTGAGAATATGTTTTTGCATTACCGCCCCATGCAACCAATGAAAATACAGGTTCTCTAATGTCTGGATGTAATGTTACAGGTTTTCTCAAAAATGTTTTGAATCTTAATTCTGCTTGCTCTATTATTGACTCATCTCCAAGTTTACCTAAAGAAAAGATTGCAAATCCTCTCAAGAATGCATCAGTATGTTTATCTGATTTCTGTGGATCCCATCCAAGTTGAGATAGAATTTTTCTGAAATAATTAATTGGGTATTCTCTAATTTCTTCGGCAAAATCTTCAAAAAATGTCAGCGATGCCAAAAAATTAAGATTGTTTGCAACGTTAGCTTGTGGAAGATATGAATCTTCATTAAAATATGCATCAGAAAAATCAAGATAATTTTGAATGTCTTCCTTTCCTGCAACGCATAATGCAAACAAGTCATTTTGAATTGCCCATCTATCTACAGGTGGAATTTGTTTTTGAGCCACTAACATCTTTAGATCAAGTAAAATTCCTTCATCATACTTTACCCGATAAAATCCTGTTCTGCCAATGTTTGCAACAAATCCCGAATCTTTTGGGAATTTTACAGTGATTGATTTTTTTATAATTAATTGGGTTTTAGTATCTTTTCCCAATCCATATGTAATTGGGATATACCAAAGTCCCTTCTGAGTTTTCTTTGTAGGCTCCATTAGAAATCGACTTTGCTTTAGAGTCAGAGTGTTATTGTTCTGAGAAATTTCTACTTGAGGAAATCCAGGCTGTTTTAGCCATGAATTCACCATACCACTAACTGGCATTTTTGATGCGTGACCAATCGCATCCCATAAATCTTGTCCTGTTGCATTATCATATTTGAAGGAAGACAGATATTTTTTGAGGCCCTTTCTAAAGTTAGTTTCACCAACATAATTTTCAAGCATTCGCAAGACACAGCCTCCTTTATCATAAGATATTGCATCAAAGATTTCTCGAATTTCTGCTGGAGAATTTACTTTAACATCAATTGGGTGAGTAGTTTTTAGTGAATCTAATCCCATTGCAACATTCATCGCACCTTCAATGAACTGGTCCCAAAGATTCCATTCAGGATAGAATTTATCTACAAACTTTGTTGCCATAAAGGTTGCAAAACTTTCATTTAGCCACAAATCATTCCACCACTTCATTGTAACAAGATTTCCAAACCACATATGTGCAATCTCATGGGAGATTACTTCTGCAATGAATTGTTTTGTTTTGGTAGAAGATGTTTTTGGATCATAAAGCAGAATTGTCTCCCTAAAAGTTATTGCACCCCAGTTTTCCATGGCACCAGCAGCAAAGTCAGGAATTGCAATCAAGTCAAGTTTTGGTAATGGGTATTTTATTCCAAAATATTTTTCATAAGACACGAGAAGCTTTTTTCCCAATTCTAATGAAAACTTCCCTTTTGATTTGTTTCCTTTTGTCGTTATTACTCGAATCTGTATTTTACCAATCTTTCCTGTTAGATATTCAAATTCTCCAACAGCAAGATAGATCAAGTATGTTGAGACCAATGGAGTCTTTACAAATTTGTAAATAGTTTTACTTCCAATTTTTTTCTTGGATTTAACTGGCATGTTTGAGATTGCAGTGAATTTATTATCTGCAATAATTGAAATTTCAAATGTTGCTTTTGCGTCTGGTTTATCCCAACAAGGAAATGCACGTCTGGCGTCTGCCGCTTCAAACTGTGTTGTGGCAAGGTACTTTGTGTTACCACCTTGTTTGTATTGACTGCGATAAAATCCAAGAAGTTTATCATTTAAAATTCCCTGAAATTCCAAGTCAATTATTACTTTGCCTGTAATTTTTTTCTCTAATGTAATTTGTAATTCTTCTTTTTTCTCATTTGTTTTTAAAGTGGATTTAATGAGTTTCCCTGCAGATGTTACTTGACATGATTTTATCTTTAGTTCAGCACAGTTCATTGTAATTGTGTTTGTGTATTTTTTGCAATTTACCAAAATGGATTCAGTTCCATTAAAGGTAAATTTTTTAAGATCAGGCTCAAAGGTTAATTCATAATTAATGGGAGTAATATTCACGTCTGAAGTACTTTTGTTACTCTTTAAGTAGATTTTCTATTCTTGTAAACTACAGATTAATTTAACAGATTAGAAAATCAAATAAAGTTTTAAAATATACAAAAAACGAACATGATCATGAAACAAAAGACCACATCACGTAGTATCAAAATTTTGGTTGCTAAATTAGGTCTTGATGGTCATGATAGAGGTGCACTAGTTCTTTGTAGAGCGTTTAGAGATGCGGGGATGGAGGTAATTTATTCTGGACTTTTTGCAACCCCAGAAAGAATTGCACAGATTACAGAGGATGAAGATGTTGATGCAGTTGCAATGAGTTTGCTAAATGGTGCACATGGAACACTTTTTCCCAGAGTAGTAAAGGCAATAAAAAAGAAAGGTATCAACGATGTTCTTATTGTTGGGGGAGGGGTAATTCCAGATGTAGATCATAAAGCTTTGATAAAGTCAGGAATAAATCATGTGTTTGGTCCAGGTACACCACTGCCAACAATTATTGATCATATTACCACTGGTGTTTCTAAATTAAGAAAAATATAAGAAAAAAAGATTACTCTGTGGAATCAGGCCACAGCATTTTACGCATTTCTTTACCAACTTTTTCAATTTGGTGTTCGTCATATTGTTTCATGTATTTGTCAAATGAATCTTTACCATTTTTCTGATATTCAGAGACCCACTCTTTGTTGAATGTGCCATCTTGAATCATGGTAAGAATTTTTTTCATCTTTTCTTTATTTGCAGAATCCATCACCATTGGTCCACGAGTTAGACCACCATATCTGGCAGTTTCGCTGACACGTCTCCACATTCCATTAATTCCATATCTTTGAATCATATCTACAATGAGTTTGAGTTCATGTAAAACTTCAAAGTATGCAATTTCTGGTTGATATCCTGCTTCAACTAGAGTTTCAAATGCATTTGTCACCATAGAAGCTGCACCACCACAAAGGTCTGCTTGTTCACCAAACCAATCGGTTTCTACTTCTTCTTTAAAAGTAGTTTTAATTAGTCCAGCTCTTGCGCTTCCAATTGCTTTTGCAATTCCTAATGTTCTATCCCAAGCTTTTCCTGTAAAGTCTTGTTCGACTGCAACAATTGATGGGGTTCCAAAATTGTCAAGATATGTTTCTCTAACTTTAGAGCCAGGTCCTTTTGGTGCAATCATTATTAGATCAACATTTTTTGGCGCTTCAATCCATTTCCAATAGATTGCAGCTGCATGAGAAAATGACAATGCTTTTCCTTCTGAAAGATTAGGTTCGATTTCATCTTTGTACACTTTAGCTTGAATCATATCTGGAATCAATACGTGAATAATGTCTCCTTGTTTTGTTGCATCTGCAACAGACATTACTTTGTGACCATCAGCTTCAGCTTTTTTCCAGCTCTTGCCACCTTCCTTAAGACCAATTATCACATTTAGACCAGAGTCCTTCATGTTGTTTGCTTGTGCATTACCTTGAATTCCATAACCAAGTACTGCGATTATTTGTCCCCTGATTGGATCAAGGCTAATATCGTTATCTTTCCATATTTTTGCCATAATTGTATCAAGAATATTGCAAATATTAACTATGAAATTTAGATTTCAATTATTTTGTTGCAAGAACGACATTTTACAGTGACATTTTTACCAGACAATCTAACAAATCTCTTTGAACCACACTTAGGGCAAATAGGACAAGAACGTACTGGTTCCATCAACATTTAGTAGAATTTGGTTGTTATTTGATTTTGCCACTACCAAGTATTCTAATAGTGGTGGATTCAGGTTTTAGAATCACTGCAATATCACCTAGTTTACAAACTACAGGTTTTTCAAATTTCAATTTCAATGGGGAGATTGATAAAAAATTTGCAGCTTTAATTTGCAATCCAATATTAACTAAACAACCTTGATTTTCTGCAATTTCACTCTTGTAAAACGGATTCTTTTGAAAATCAAGTTCAATTTCAGATTTTACATCCACCATTCCCCCTTCAGAACT